>NZ_BMOE01000012.1 GCF_014646915.1 Deinococcus aquiradiocola
AGGGTGTACGACACGGTCTCCCCGGGCCGGAAGTACGCCGGGCCCGCCTTCGTGATCGCCAGGTCCACGCTCGCCGGCACCGCGACCGAGATGGTGGCGACGTTACTGATGGCGCCGTTGTTGTCCTTCACGGTGTACTTGGCGGTGCTCGTGCCGTTGTTGAAGCCGGCCACCGGCAGGAAGGTCACGTTGCCGCTGTTGTCCAGCGTGTAGGTGCCCTCGCCGGACACGACCAGCGTCTTGCCCGCGTTGCTGATGGTGCCGGTGCTGCTGGGGTCGAAGACGGCGCTCGTCAGGTCGAGCGTGCCGGGGGCGGTGTCGGTGTCGTTGCCGGTGATGCTGAAGGTCACGCTGGTCAGGGGGTTTGTCGCGCCCGAGTCATTGACCGCGACCGGAGGCTTGTTCACGGGAATCGTGTACGTGGCCGCCGCGCTCGTGGCCCCGTTGTCGTCCGTCACGGTGTACTGGAAGGTCGCGTTGCCGTCGAAGGCGGGGTTGGGCGTGAACGTCAGGTTGGCAGGCGCGCAGCTGCTCGGCACGCTGGCGATCGCCGTTCCGCTGCACGACAGGGTGCCCATGGCGGCCGTCGGCAGGGTCGTGATGGTGTACGTCACCACGGTCCCGTCAGCGTCGGTGCCGCTCAGGCCCGGCGTGAGGCTCACCGCGCCCGCCGTGCTCGTCACGACGGCGTTCGTGACGTTCGCGGCCACCGGCGGCTGGTTCGTCACGGTCACGCTCAGGGTGGCCGCGTTGCTGACGTTGCCGGCCGTGTCGGCCACGGTGTACTTCACGGGGGTCGCGGCGCCCGCGAAGCCAGCCGTGGGCGTGAACTGCACGCTGCCGTTCGCCTGCACGGTGTACGTTCCCTGGCCGGTCACGGTGAGGGTCTTGCCGCCGTTGCTGACGGTGGCCGTGCCCGGCTGCCCGGCCGTGGGGAACACGACGCTGGCCGGGTCGATGGGGAGGGTGCCGGGCGTGTCGTTGGTGGCTCCGGCGAGCGTGACCGCCGTCCCTTTGGGGGTGGTGGCGGTGTCGGCCGTGGCGGTGGGCGCCGTGATGGCACTCACTGTGGCGGTGATGCTGGCGGGGGTGCTGGTGAGGCCCGCGCCGTCCACGAAGGTGTACAGCACCGGGTTCAGGGTGCCCGTCCTGCCCAGCGCGGGCGTGAAGTCCACCGTCCCGTCGGTCTTGATGGTGTACACGCCGTCCGCGTTGGTCAGGGTCTTGCCGCCGTTGCTGACGACGCTTCCCGTGGGCTGCCCCGTACTTGGGAACAGCAGGCTGGTGAGCACCTTGCCGGTCCCGATGTCGTTGTTCAGCACCGGGATGTTCACCAGCGTGCTGGGCGCCGTGGTGGCGGTGTCGTTCACGCCCACCGGTTTGATGTTGATGCTGGTGGGGTCGCTGGCCGTGTCGTTGGCGGTGTTGGTCTGCCCGCCGCCGCTGACGGTGGCGGTGTTGGTGACGCTGGTCGGGGCGTTGCTGGCCACGGTGACGGTCACGGTGATGACCGGGTAGCTGGCGCCCACGGCGAGCGCGTCGCTGCGGGTGCAGGTGAGCGTGCCGAGCGTGCAGGTCCAGCCGCTGCCGCTGATGGCGGTGGCAGTCAGGCCGCTGGGGAGTGTGTCCGTCACGGTGACGGTGCCGGTCGTGGCGATGTACCCGGCGTTGGTGACGGTGAGGGTGTACGTTTTGCCGGTGTCGCCCTGCGTCCACGTGCCGGTGTGCGTCTTGGTGATGGTGAGGTCCGGCACGAGGGGCAGGTTGTTGTTGAATTCCGAGGTGTTGCCCACGAGGGTGGCGGTCGCCGTGATGGCGTCGCCCAGCGCGAGGCCGCTGACGGTGAGGGTGCCGGTGAAGTTGCCGTTCGCGTCGGCGGTGAGCGAACCGAGGTACGTGCGGCCCTCGCCGTGCGGCAGGGTGTTGCCGTCCCCGGCAATCACGGGTCCGTTCTGGTTGCCGTCGTTGTCGGCCTTGAAGATCTCGACGAGGGAAGCGCCGAAGATCGTCTGTCCGGCCGCGCTGCCGACGTAGCCGCTCACGGTGAGGCTGGTACCGTTGAGGGTCGCGGTGGTGAAGATCGGGTAGTCCTGCCCCTTGTTGGAGGTGGGGGCGGTGTTCAGGCCGTCGTTGCCGCTCACGCCGTCCGAGGTGGCGAAGGTCGTGCCGCCGATGTCGATGCCGAGTCTGGCATTGTTGTACGTGGAGTTCTGCGTGAAGGTCACGTTGTACGTGGCGACGGTCTCGTCGATGCCGTTGCCGCCGCGTCCGCCGGAGCCGGTGGTCGTGCCGGTCAGGACGTTGTGGCTCACCACGATGGGGTTGTAGGTGGTGGGGGATTTCTCGCTGCTGAGTTCGATGGCGTTCCCGCGCGTGTTCTGAACGGTGTTCTCGTCGATCAGCAGGCCGGGCGCGGCGCTGCTGGACGCGGCGGAACCGTTGTAGCTGTGCCAGATCTCGATGGCGTTGTCACCGAAGCTGCCGCTGCCGGTCGCGACGCCGCTGATGAGGTTGCCGCGCACCGTCACGTCGCTGTACGTGCCGTACATGAAGATGCCCTCGCCGTCCGTCTGCTCGCCGCCCATGCTGTAGCCGGTCACGTTGATCTGGTTGCCCTGGATCAGCATGTTGGTCAGGGTGTTGGTCGCCGCGATGTTGTACGTGTTGCCCAGGATGGCGCGGTGCGCGAGGTTGCTGAAGAGGTTGTTGAGCACCTGGACGTTGGTGGCGTTGGTGGCGACGAGGGCGTCCGCGAGGCGGTTCCCGGCACCCATGTCGGCGTTGCTCGTCACGGCGCCGAAGGCGTTGTCGCGCACGACGGTGTTGGTGCCGCCGTTGATGACGACGGCCGCGCGGTTGATGCTGCCGCTGGAGGACGTCTGCGCGGCGTTCATGCCGCTGAACGCCAGGCGCTTGATGACCGTGCCGCTCGCCACGCCGACGCTGATGAGGGCGTTGCGGGCGCCCGCGCCGTTGATCTCGATTTCCGGTCCGGCGACGGGGGACACGCTGTACGTGCCGCTCGTCCCGACCACGGAACTCGTGCCGAGGCTGGCGATGTTGGTGTCCTTGAGGGCCGTCTGCGTGCCGCCGTCCACCACGGTGTTGTTGGCGTACGTGGGGTTCGTCGCGTTCGCGATGAACGGCAGGTTGCTGGCCAGCACGATCTTGGCGGCCGCGCCGGAGTAGTTGGCGTTGGCCGTGCGTCCGAGCGGGTCGGCCGCGCCGGGAATGCTGAAGATCGACACCTCGTTCCCGGCCGTCTGCCCGACCTGCGCGAGGCTGCTGTTGTCGAGCGCGTTGCTGTTGACGATGAACTGCCGCAGGCTGCCCTGGCCGGTGTCTGCCGTGTTCACGATGGTGTCGAAGTTGAAGCCGAAATCCACGCCGCTCACGCTGGCCGTGCTGACGCTGATGCCCGCGATGGATTCCGCCCCGGCGGGGAGCGTGGTGGTGCTCAGGGCGGGGTCGGCCGCGCTGGGAATCTGCCCGCCGACCTTGTTGCCGTTGCCGTTCACGTACGTCTGTACCGGCAGTTGCGTGCAGCTGGCGGGAGGCGTGGTGACGTTCGCGGCCTGCGCGCAGGCACCCGTGCGGCTGGACGTCACGAAGCTGTTCACGATCCGGACCGTATAGTTGGCGGGAAGCAGGCCACTGAAGGTGTACGTGCCTGTCGCGTCCGTCAGGGCTGCCGTCACGTAATTGCCGCTCGCGTCGTACAGTTCGGCGCGCACGTTGGGGCGCAGGCTCATGCCCTGGCCTGCGTTGTACGCGCGGCCCGCTCCGCCGCCGTAGTTGTAGTCCTCGTACACGCGGCCCGTGACGCTGTACGTCCGGGCGGTGTTGGTGAGGGTGCAGGTGATGACGTCGCCGTAGACGGGCGTCAGCGTGAAGCTCTGCCCGGACCCGCTCGGCAGCGTGGTGGTGGACCCGGCCGTGCTGTTCGTGCACGTCACGGCCGTGTCGTAGTAACTGAGGGGCGACGTGCCCGCCGCCATGATCTCCGTCAGGGTGTACGTCGTTCCGCTCACGACCGTGACTGCGCCCGTCCCGGCCGTCGTTCCTGTCCCGCTGGTGGTGCTGCTCGCCGTGACGGCCGCGCCGTTCTTCAGCTGCACCGTGAACTGGTCCGCGGCGACCACGCGTCCCGGAGCCGCGATCGTCTTGTCGAGGGTCAGCGTGGGGAGGCGCCGCACGGTCACGGTGGTGGGGTCGTTGGTCGCGGCCTGCGTCTGGGCGAGGCTGCCGGTGGGGACCGTCCCGAAGCCCGTCGCGCTGGACACGGTGGGCGGGAAGGCGGTGGTGGTGTCCACGTTGTCGGAGGACTTGCTGGTGTCGGTGATGGTGGTCCCGGCCGCGTTCACGTAACTGCCGCTGGTGCTGGTCTGGTTGCTGAGCACGGTGTTGTCGGCGGCGACCGGGTTGATCGTGACGGGAATGTCGACGCTCACCGTCCCGTTGACGGGCAGGGTCTGCCCGGCCGCGAGGAGGTTGGTGGTGGTGCCCGCACCGGTGTAGGTGGCGTCGCGCGCGGCGGCCGTGACGGTGCCGTTCAGTCGGACGGTCTGTGCGCCCGCGGCGGTGATGGTGACGCCCGAAGGCAGCGCGTCGACGATCTGGAAGTTCGTTTCGGCCACGTTGCCGGTGTTGGCGTACGTGACGGTGTACGTGAGGGTGTCGCCGGGCGACGCGACGCCGTTCCCGTCGGCGTCGGTGGTGAGTTTCACGGACTTGTAGCCGTCCACGATCGGTTGCAGGTACACGGCGTCGGTACTGACGAAGGAGTACGCGCCGAGTCGACCGCAGGCAGCACCACAGCCGCCAGCAGCGCTGCCCTGCACGGCTCCGACTTCGAAGGTGATGGTGCCGGGGTTCACGTACTGACCGCTCACCTTGTACCTGGGGTCGACGGTGATGCCGCCGACGGAATTGGTGGCGAGGGCGACGCCGTAGTTGCTGCCGCCCGCGACGGGCGTTCCCGCGACCTGCAGGGTCGGTGAAGCCAGGCCGGAGGCGGTCGGGCTGACGAATTCCACGAATTCCCGCAGGGCGTTCGCGTCGGTGGTGGAGTTGGAGTCCGTGTCGAAGCTCGTCAGGTAGACCGTGCCGTTCAGCGGGTTGAGGGTGGCGGTGCCGGGCGTGTAGAACTGGATCCGGAATTCCACCCAGGAGGTGCGGTTCGGGGTGGTGGCCGGGGCGTTCACGACGGGCGAGAACACCTCTGGGTGCGCGCCCGCGACGGCGGTGCCCGCCGCGTCCGTGTACGTGACAGCGTCGTTGTCGAAGGTGGCGCCCAGACTCGCGCCGCCGTTGAAGCTCACGACGGTGATGATGGCGTCCCGCTGGAAGACGCCGCTCCCAGCCCCGGAAACCACGTTGGTGTACTTGCACTGGCTGCCGACCGTCACGGCGCACGCGCCGCCGCCTGCAACGTTCGTGCCCGCGCTGAAGGTGAGGTTCAGACCGGCGGCCCCTGCCGTGCCCGTGCCGAGCAGCGCGGCGAGCAGGACGAGGCCCGTCAGGAGTTGCTTCATGTACGCCAGCAGCGGCTGGGTTGGCGTGGTGTTCACGTTCCGAGTCAAGATGGTTCCCCCGTGGTGTCGCCGCGCAGAGGCCATCCTCTGCGCGGCGTGTCGATTGGTGTCAGGCGGTGGGGGACTGCGGGTGCTGGGGCCATTCTCTGGCGGTCACGGGCGTCATTTCCCGGTGCCGAGTTCCGTTTCGTCGAGCGTGAGGTCCAGGCGCAGGTACAGGCCGGGGCGGGTGTACGCGCCGCTCTGGCCGCTGAGGCCGTCGAAGCCCGCGAAGTTGTAGCCGACGCTGACCCACGTGCCGGGCAGGGCGCGGAGGCTGCCTTCCAGGCCGTAACCGATCTGGGTGGTGCCGGTGGCAGGCTGGATGAGGGCGCGGCCCCACGCGCCGACGCCGAGGTCGCTGGTCAGGTAGTACGTGCCGCCGAGGCTGGGCTGGTACGTGAAGCTGTCGGGGTCGTTCAGCAGGGTGCGGCTGTCGAGTCCGGCGCGGACCGCGAAGCGCGGCTGGTGGTACTCGGCGCTGGTCCCGGCGCTCAGTTCCGGCTGGCCGCCGGAGAGGCTGCCCTGCGTGTAGCGCAGGTAGCCGAGGCTGTTCCAGGGGCCTTCGCGGTAGGCGTAGCCGAGCGCAGCGCGCGCGCCGGGGTTGGTGCTGGTGAGGTCGAGGGTGCCGTCGGCGGTGAGGGTGAGGTTGCGGCTGAGGCTGCCGGTGATGCCGCCGCGCAGGACGGTGTTCAGGATGCCGGAGCGGAAGGCGACGTCGCCGCCGACGCTGGCGCTGAGGGTGTCGGTCTGGTAGCGGAGGTCCGCCCCGGCCGTGGCTTCGTTGCTGCCTTTGCCGAGGTCGCGCAGCAGGGCGCCGCGCAGGCCGAGCGTGAGGTGGTCGTTGAGCGGGAGGCTGGTGTCGACGCCGAAGCGGGCGCGGTTGCCGGTGCCGCTGGCGTTGGGGAGTTCGTAGCTGACGGCGTAGTTGGTGTTGCCGAGCGCCGTTTCGAGGGTGAGGGCGGCGACGTTGTCCCCGCCCCAGGTGAGCGTGTCGCGCAGGCCGAGGTACACCTTGCCGATGGCGGTCTTCGCGGCGAAGTCCGTGACGGGTTTCAGGTTGCCGCTGAGCGGCTGGGTGTGCGTGACGTCCACGTCGAAGGGCGCCTGGTGGTAGCCGACGCTGCCGACCACGCCGACGCCGTTCACGTCGCCGAACGCGGCCTTGATGCCCGCGCCGACGCTGAAGGGCTGGAAGCGGTAGCTGGCGCGGGCGCTGACGCTGCCGCCGGTGTTGTCGAGGACGCCCTGCCCGGTCTGGCCCTGTCCGGCGGGGAGCGCGTGGTATTCGGCGTCGACGGTCGCGCCGAGGACGGGCGTGAAGCGGGTGGTGACGTTCGCGCGGAGGTTCGTGCCGACGCTGAAGGTGTTCAGGCCGTCGTAGCCGCTGTCCTGGTAGCGGGCCTGTGCGGTGGCGGTGGTGTCGCCGAAGGCGGCGCTGAGGTCGGCGCTGAGCTGCACGCCGCCCGCGTACGCGGCGAGGCCGCTCGCCTGGACGGTGCCGTTGTCGAAGGCGCCGCGCACGCCGGTCGTGAGTTTGCCGTCGAGGCTCACGACGGCCGCGCCGACACTGAAGGTCGGGGCGACGTAACGCGCTTCGGCGCCGTACGCGAGGGTCCGGCCGAGCCTGGGGTCGGCAAGGCGGTAACTGGCGAGGATGCTGAGGTCGTTGAGGGCGTCGTCGAGGCGTTCCAGGCCGCGCGTGAGCGTGATGACGCCCGTGTCGGGGTCGAGGGTGTAGTCGACGTAGCGCGTGAGGGTGCTGCGCCTGAGTTCCTGGCCGTTGCGGCTGGTGATGAGCTGCAGGCTCTCGCTGTCCTGCACGATCAGGCCGCTCTTGAGGCGCAGGAGGCGCGTGCCGTTGGGGATCAGGGTTTCGCTCTTGAGGTCGCCGGGCACGAAGGCGGCGAAGGCGGCGACGCTGGGGTTGGTCTTGCTGTACCCGGAGAGCGCGGTCAGGTTGTCGCCGAGGCTGAAGACCGTGATGGGCAGGCTGCCCTGGCGGTACTGCGCGTGGAAGGCGGGGTGGTCGTAGTTGAAGGCGACGGGGTCGATGCCCTGCAGGGGGATGGTCTGGGTGCTGCTGTCGCCGTAGGCGGGGTAGCGCAGGTAGGGGTTGGTGCTGGTGGGCAGGCCGTCCTTGTCGGCCGCGACGTACAGTTTGCCGCCCAGCAGGGGGCCTTCGTAGTACGCGCGGGCCTGGACGCTGAGGCTGGCGGCCGCGTTCTGGTTGCCGAAACCGAGGGTGGCGCTGAGCGTGCCGACGCCGACGCGGCCCTGGTCGGGCACGATCTGGAAGCGGCTCGTCTGGGGTTTGCCGCCCACGATGACCGTGAGGGCGAGCGCGGTCGGGGTGGCCTGCGGGGCCAGGACGAGTTCGCCGGCGCCGTCCTTGAGGGCGATCTGGTAGCCGGCGTCGTTGGCGCTCGCGTCGGGCGTGAGCGGTTCGAGGGTGCTGGCGACGCTCAGGTAGCGTTCGATGCTGCCCTGTCCGGCCGCGTCGAGGGACGTGACCTTGAAGCGCAGGGGGGTGGTGCCGTCCGCGACGACGTTCACGGGCGTGAACGTGACGCGGGTGGCGGCGCCCGCGTAGTACACGGTGACGGTCTGATCGCCCAGCTGGATGACGTTGCGGCCGGGTGCGACGGGCACGCCGACGTAGTCGAGGCGCTGGCGGCCGGTGTCGGTGTCGGTGGTGCGGCTGCCGATCTGGCGGGCGGGGAGCGGCTGGCCGTTGATGGTGGGGGCGAGCGTCTGGTCCAGGGGGCCCTCGACGGTGACGGTGACGCGGTCGCGTTCGCGGAACACGGTGCCGGCGAGCGGGAGTTTGATGTCGCCGGGGTTCTCGCTCGGCTGGTCCTGCGTGACGCTGCCGAGCGGCTGCGCGCCCGCGAGGTCGCTGAGGGAGAAGGTGCCCTGCAGCACCTCGTCGCGCTCGCGGGCGTAGCGGGCGAGGAGGGCGGGGCGGGCCAGGGCGGGCAGTTCGCCGGTGTGCGTGAGGTCGTAGCTGACGACGCCGCTCTGCTGGGCGTTCAGCGGCCAGTACAGGCGGCCGCTCGCGCCCTGCAGCGGGTCGGGGATCGGCTGGCCGTTCAGGCGGCTGCTGCCGGGCACGTACGTCGCGCCGTCCGGGAAGGCGTGACTGACGACGAGGGTGCGCGCCTGGGTGGGGGCCGTGAAGGGCAGCGTGACGGTGGAGCGGCGCTGCGCGGTGGGCGCGGGGCGCGGGGCGGGCTTCAGGACCTGCACGAGGCCCTGCGCGGTCTGCGGGGTGCCGCAGGGCACGCCGTTCAGGACGGAGCCGTTCAGGCTGGCCTGCAGGCGTGTGCTGCTGCCGGGTTCGCCGGTCACGCGGGCGCGGTAGCTGAAGTCGCGCGTCTCGCCGGGCTGCAGGGTGCCGCTCCAGCCGATCGGGTCGAGCGGTTCGAGGCCCGTGCCGGGGATGTCGGACAGGCGGTACGGTTGCGTGTCGCTGCCGGTGTTCGTGACGCTCAGGCGCACGGTGACGGTCTCGCCCGTCAGGGTGGCGTCCGGGTCGGTGCGGCGCAGCTGCAGGGCGGTCGCGTCCTGCAGGACCGTCACGCCGACGGCTTTCGCGTCGTCCCAGGGGGACAGACGCGCGAGGACGCTCACGTCGCCCGCGCGGGTCGCGGTCGCCTCGACGCTCAGTTCGCCGGGCGTGGCGGCGTTCAGGGTGCCGCTCAGGGCGGGCGTGCCGGTGAAGGTCAGGGTGTCGCTGCTGAGCGTCAGGTCGAAGGGCAGGTCGCCCGCGTACGCGGTAATGGCGCGGGCCGTGAAGCGCACCACGTCACCGACGCACACCTCGCGCCGGTCCGCCTGCAGGTCCAGGGTGACGGTGGGTTTCACCTGCACGCGCACCACGGCCGTCTCGCCCTTGCGGACGGTGACGCTGTCCGGCGCGCTGACCTCGGCGCCCGCGACGGGGTTCACGCGGACGGGGTACGTGGCGGCGGGGCGCTGCGCCTCGAAGGGTTCGCTGTTGACGGTCTCGGTGCCGACCGTGACGGGCACGTTGATGGACGTGGTGCCGGTCGGGAGGAGCAGTTCCGCCTCGACGCGCAGCAGGCCGAGCGTGTCGACGCTGCTGAGCGTGATGGGGCGGTCCGTGCCGCTGCGCTGCAGCGAGAAGCCGACGGTGTTGCTGTACTGCCGGGCGGTGTCCGGCTGGCGCAGTTCGACGGTGTAGCGTCCGGCGGCGTCCGGGAGGGGCAGGCTGACGCTGCCGCGCTGCTCGCTGACCGTGAGCGGGTAGACGCGGCCGGACGCGTCGCGCAGCTGCGCTTCGAGTTCGGTGCGGCCGTCCCCGTCGTACATCTGGAGTTCGTAGCCGGGGCCGTCGGTGGTGACGTTCAGGACCGGCACGAAGGTCCGCGAGTGCACGTTCACGGCGAGGCGGTCGGCGCTGATGGACGCGCTCGACCCGGTCAGGCGCAGCGCGAAGGTGTTCTTGGCGTTGCCGGTGGTGCTGGCGCGCACGCGGTACGTGCCTGCGGGCAGCGTCCGGTCGAAGAGCGTGTCCCAGGTCTGCGTGCCGGGCGCGTAGGTGCGGGTGGCGACCACGCTGCCCTGCGCGTCCAGCAGGTCGAAGCGGGTGGAGACGGGCGAGCGGTCGTACGTCTCGTCGCCGTAGTAGGTGTCGGCGCGGTAGTCGCTGGGGTCGAGCTGCGGGCTGTACAGGTCCAGCTGCACGCGGCCCTCGGTGGGCACGGTGAGGGTGAGCGTCTGGTCGCCGACGGACCACAGCAGGCGATCGCCGATGCTGGTGAGCGGCAGGGAGGTGCTGATCTCCTGCGCGTGGGCGGTGGCGGCCGTGCCGAGCAGAACGGCGGTCAGCAGCGACACGGCGAGCGGTGTGCGGGCGGCACTCAGGAAGGATGGGGTGGTCTTCACGTCAGTACCTCCAGCTCGCGGACGGGTCCGTCACGGCCGCGCCGCGCTCACCGCCATACGTGAAGACGTACGTGTAGACGGCGTCACCGGCGGGCAGCGGGTCGGGGAAGGTCGGGGCGGGGCCCTGCAGGACCGCTCCGGTGGGCAGCGGGTCGCGGAGGGTGAAGCCGGGCAGCGGGGCGGGGGTGCTCAGGCGCAGCTGCACGGTGTAGGTGTCGCCGTTCACGTACACGGTCTTCTGGACGGTCAGCTCACCGAGGGTGAGGGTGGTGCGGCGCAGCACTTGGATGTCGCCGCCGACCGGGCCGAGCGGGAAGTCCACGCTGGTGAGGCCGAGCACCTGCACGGTCTGCGTGCCGTTCAGGCCGCCCTCCTGCGGGAGTTTCAGCGGGTCGTACGGGACGGAAGCGAGGTCGAGGCGCAGGGCCTGCGTGCCGAAGGGCACGGACGCGAAGTGGTAGCGGCCTTCGGTGTCGGTGAGGGAGATGCGGCCCCCGGCGAGGATGACGCGGGCGTTGGCGAGCGGCAGGTCGTTGCGCTGGTCGTACACGCCGTCGCGGTTGCGGTCCACGTACACGTAGCCGATGATGTCGCCGAGCGGCGCGAAGTTCAGGGGCTTGACCTTGACCTTGGCGGTCGCGGTGTTGCTGGCGATGGCGGTCGCGTCGCCGCCGTTGCCTTTCACGACCACGGTGTTCACGAGGTCGCCGGTCGCGTCGGGCGTCACGCGGATGCCGTACGTGATGCGGATCTCACCGGCGGCGGGGATGCTCAGGCCGCTCCAGGTCATGACCTGACCGTTCAGCTGCGGGTCCTGGTACGGGGCGCCCGCGAGGGTGCTGGTGCCGGGAATGTAGATCAGGCCGGTGGGGAGCGTGTCGGTGATGACGGCGTTCGTGATGGGCGTGACCTTGCTGGTGTTCTGGATGACGAGCGTGTACGTGAGGCGGTCGCCGTACACGGGCTGCAGGTTGTTGACGGTCTTGACGATGACGAGCTGCGCGGACCACACGGGGTTCTGGACCTCGTTGGAGATGACGGGGGCCGGGAGTTCGGCGCTGCCGAGCGTGAAGGTGTTGGCGATGGTCTGGCCGTCCTGCGCGCTGGCAGCGACGGTGGCGGTGACGGTCAGGGTGCGCGTCTCGCCGGGCTGCAGCGTGCCGAGGTTCCAGCGGACGGTGCGGGTGGCGGGGTCGTACGTGCCGTTGTCGGAGGCGCTCACGAAGGTCAGTTCGTTCTGCAGGCGGTCCTGGGCGAGCGCGGCGGTGAGGGCGACGGTGTAGGGGTTGTTGAGGGTCAGGGTGTACGTGACGCTGTCCCCGATCTTGAGGGTGCCGGTCACGCTGGCGCTCTTGCGGAGGGTGGGGGCGCCCGCCTCGACCTTGCCGACTGTGTCGGTGGTGGTGTTGCTGGTGCCGCGCGTGCCGGTGGCCGTCAGGGTCGCCTGGATGGGTCCGGCGGCGGTGGGGGTGTAGCAGACGCGCACGGTGACGCTCTCGCCCGGCTGGAGCGTGACGGGCTGCGCGAGCGGCCGTCCGTCCGGGCCGAGCAGGGTGGTGTTCGCCTGGCCCTGCGTGAGCGTGAGGTTCAGGGTGTAGCTGTCGGTCACGTCGCCGGTGTTCAGGAGGGTGTGGTCGAAGCAGAGGGTCTGGCCGACCACGCCGAACGGCTGGCCCTGCGTGTCGGCGGGCGTCCCTTCGGGCGCGGTGGGGTTGCCGACCGGGCCGAGCGCGACGCCCGGCTGGTAGCGCACGTCGAGGGTGGCGCTGCCGCTGGTGCTGACGCCGCCGGTGGTGGCGGTCGCGGTGTTCGTGATGAGTCTGTTCTCGGCGCCCGCACCGGCCCGCATGCGGAAGGTGAGGGTGAGGGCCTGCGCGGGAGAAAGGCTGTCGACGCTGGCGCGCACGGCGTTCACGACGGCCGGTTCGGTGCTGGTGTACGTGGCGAGGTCGGTGCTGTACTCGGGCGCGACCTGGGTGGTGCCGGCGGACGTGCCGGACGTGGTGGCGGCGGCGCTGCCGGGCACGTACGTGAGGCCCTGCACGGCGAGGGTGTTCAGCACGTCGCCGAGCACGACGTTGCGGGACGCGCCCTGACCGTCGTTGCGGGCGACGACGGTGACGGTGGTGGTGTCGCCCGGCTTGACGAGGGCGGGCGTGAAGGTCTTGGTGACGTTCAGCACCGGGGGCGGTCCGACGCGCAGGCGCGAGACGTTGTTCGCGTCGGCGGGCGCGCCGCCCGGGCAGGCCGCCTGGACGTTCACGTAGGCGTCGCCGCGGCTGGCGTCGCTGGTCGCGGCGAGCAGGAACACGTTCGTGGCCTGGTCGGGCGCGAGCGTCAGGCTGCTGACGGTGGTGGCGCGTTCGGCCGCGTCGAGCTGTCCGTTGCCGTTCGCGTCGAGGTACAGGTTGACGGGGCCGGGCGTGAAGGCGGACGCGGGATCGACCAGGGCCGCGAGGGTGTACGTGTTGGTGGTGTTGCCGGTGTTCGTGACGACGTACGTGAAGGTGGCCGTGTCGGTGGGGAGCAGCGTGACGCTCTGGCCGGGCGCGTCGGTGCTGCCGTCCGGCGTGACGGACAGCGAGCAGACGGGGCTCACGACGGCCTGCACCACGTTCGACTGCGCGCTGAGGCCGGGACCGCCGGGGTTGATGGGGTCGGCGGTCGCGCTCGCCTGGTTCTGGATGACCGTGCCGGCCGGGGTGCCGCCCGCCCCGGCTTGACCGCCGAGGCCGGCCGCCAGCGCCAGCAGCGCGGAGAAGATCGGGAATCGGGAACGTATCACGTGAAGCCTCCTGCGAGGGGTTAGGGACGGGGAACGGGTCCGGGAAACGGTGACGTGGGCGTGGGACGTGCGGGAAAGGGGAACTGAAGGAAAAGGGGTCCGGCTGGAAAGGTGGAGCGTTCTGCTGTTCGGGGTCTGGTGTTGGGGGGTGGGGGGCCGGTGAGGCCCCCCGAAGAAGCCGCTGCGCGGTTACTTGATGGTGACGACCAGCGTCTCGGTGAGGGTGGCGCTCACGTCGAGGGTGTCGAGGGCCGTGATGGTGCCGTCGCCGTTGCTGTCGTAGGCGACGTCCACGGTCGTGACGCTGGTGAGCGGCACGGTGGGGGCGGCGCTCGTCTGCCAGCTGCCGCCGTTGAAGCGGTACACGATCTGGCCGGGCGCGACCACGGCGGGGTTCAGGGAGGCGACGACGCTCTTGAAGACCGAGTTGGCGAACACGTTGGTGCTGCCGGTGCCGTCCGCTTCCTTGAGCACGAAGTTCTTGATGGCGGTGTTGAAGCCGTTCTTGGCGACGATGGTGTACGTCAGGTCCTCGCCGGGCTTGGCGTTCGTCTTGTCGACGGACTTGGTGAGGGCAATCGTGCCGGTGGGCGCGATGCTGACGGTGTCGTTGTTGTCCTGGCGGACGATGCCGCTCACGGCGCCCGTCGCCTGCTGGCTCACGGCGAGCGGGCTGCTGGTGCCGTTCGTGACGGTCGCGGCCGCGCCTGCGGGGATGTCGATGACGGCGTACACCTTCTGCTCGGTGCCGGCCGGCACGACGGGCGACACGTAGTTGCCGCTGCCGTCCACGGTCAGGAGGGTGTCGGGGTTGCCGTCGGCGTTGGTGTCGATGTAGTACTTGACGGTCACGGTGGTGGTGCCGCCCGCCGCGAGCGGCACGGTGACGCTGCCGGTCAGCTTGTACGCCTCGTCGTACCCGCCGATGTTGGCGAGGTCCATCGGGAAGATGGCGGTGCTGTCGCCGTTGTCGTTGCTGGTCAGGCCGGGCGCGGTGGCGGGCGTGACCAGCTGGTCGGGGGCGGGCGTGGGGGTCGTGCCGAGCGCGGCGGTCGCGTCACCGAACTGCAGGACCGGCGGGTAGATCATGTTGGTCGCGGTGGCGTTCGGGGTGGCGTCGGCGTCGGAGGCCGAGTCGACGGGCACGTTGACGGTGATGGGGCTGACGGGCGGCGTGGTGCCGTCCGTGTCGGGGTACGTGACGACCACGCGGAAGTTGACGGTGGTGCCCGGGGCGATGTTCGTGAGCTGCGGGTACTGGTTGCCGTCGGCGGGGTTCGTGACGAGCGGCAGGGGGTTGCCGCTGGCGTCGAGGTACGTGACGGTCACGCCGGCCGCGAGTCCGGTGGGGGGCAGCAGGAAGAAGCTGTCGGTGTTGGTGCCGGTGTTGGTGATGCTGTTGACGAAGGTGACCTTGTCGGCGGTGGTCGTGTCGGCGTCGGCGGGCGGGTAGGCCTTCTGGGTGCTGCCGGACACGCCGATGGGCGTGGCGGGGTTGGTGGGGTCGGTATACGTGGGCTGCGTGCCGCCGGGCGTGCTGCCGCTGGCCGGGTTGGTCTGGCCGTCGGTGGGGCCGGTGCCGACGGGCGCGGTGCCGCCGGGGGAGTTCGCGTCGATCGGGCCGAGCGTGACCTGCGGGGTGTACACGAGCACGCGGTTGAAGTTGTCGAGGTCCGTGAGGGCGCCCGTGCCGGTCGTGGGGTCCGGGACGACGGTGGTGGAGGTGGTGGTGGGCACGGCGTTGCCGGGCTTGTAGGTGGGGTCGTACTGGCCCGCGCCGACGGGATCGGCACCGTAGTAGCTGCCGGGCGTGGCGGTGGTGGGGACCGTGTACACCTGCAGGATGTTGACCTTCGCGTCCGGCGCGATGGAGCCGGTGTCGACGGTGCCGTCGCCGTTGGTGTCGGTGAGGGGGGTGTCGGTGCCGGGGGTGTACAGGCCGTCGCCGTTGGTGTCGAGGTAGTACGCGACGCCGGTCACGGTGGTGTCCGTACGGTTCTGGGTGGTGAGGTTCACGGTGACGGGCGTGTTGCCGGTGTTGCTGACCACGTACTGGAAGGCCTGCTGGCTGCCGGGCACCACGCCGGTCTTGTCGTAGGCGGGGACGGGCGCGTTCTGGGTGGCGCCGGGGCCGACGTCGTTGGGGGTGATGGTGAAGTTCGGGACGGGGTTGACGGTGGTGCTGACCGTGTTGGACACGGTGCTGGCGGCGGTGCTGGTGCTGGGGTCGGTGTAGGTGGCGCTCGCCTGGTTGTTGATGACGGTACCGGCGGTGGTTCCGGCGGCTCCGGCGGCTCCGGCGGCCAGGGCGACCATCAGGGCGAGGACTTTTCGGCTCAGGTTCACGTGGTTCTCCTTGAAGCGGTGTGGGACGGACGCGGGCAGTGGGAGCGGTTCGGCTGGGACGCGCTCAGGAGCGCAGGGGACCCTCACGCGTCACCCGGCCCTCACGGGCGGGGTTCGGGGAGGGCGGCGGGCGACACATGAGGTCTCCTTGGGTGAGTGGGGGGGGTTGCCGTCCGGGGTTCGGGACGCGTCTCGCGGGTACAGCTTGCCCATTCAGGGTGCGTTCAGGCTACCCAGACGCTTCTTACGTGTGGCTTACATGTGTCACAGGCTGCCGCAACCGAATCGGGCGCAACCGAATGAACGGTCGAGGCGACGCTCCCCTCCCAGCGGCCTCCGGCCGCACCTGGTGGGCCGAGAGGTGCTGCGGCGGACCCATGCCCGGCACCACCCCGACAGGGTGGATCAGCACTTCATGAAGATGTGCCGCAGGACACCTTCCCGCAGCGGCGCGCCCACCGCCCCGCACCCTGCCGTGGGCATGGCCCGCGCGGCGCATCAGGTCCCGCAACGTCACAAACCGCGCCGCGATTGTGGCGCATGCTGTGGGCACTTCACGCACGCGGACCCGCACCCACCGCAGGGCCGCCCTTTCCCACCCACCCCGGAGGTACACATGGCCCGCCTGACCCGTTACAGCAAATTCGAGAGCGAACTCGACGACATCGACTCGGGCGAACTCATGCAGATGATCCAGGAAGCGCTGCTGGGTCAGGGCATGAACGACCCCTACGACCCCGACCCCAACACGCGCCCCAGCATGGACGACCTCTTCGACGCCATCCTCAACGCCCTCGCCGAGAAAGGCATGATCCCCGACGACATGCTCGCCGAGGCCATGCAGGGCGGCGACATCCAGGAATCCCGCCTCGGGCAGCAGATCCAGCGCATGATGGACAAACTCCAGCAGGACGGCTTCATCCGCAAGGAATTCGAGGACGGCGAGGGCGGCGGGGCCGGCCAGCCGGGCGACGCGAAATTCAACCTGACCGACAAGAGCATCGACTTCCTCGGCTACAAGAGCCTGCGCGACCTGATGGGCGGCCTGGGCCGCAGCAGCGCGGGCGCGCACGAGACGCGCGACTACTCTTCAGGCATCGACATGATGGGCGAACTGAAGAACTACGAGTTCGGCGACACCCTGAACCTCGACACGACCGCCACCCTCAGCAACGTCATCACCAAGGGCTTCGAGAACATGGACAGCGGCGACCTCGTCGTGCGGCAGAGCGAGTACAGCTCCTCGGCGGCGACGGTGGTGATGCTCGACTGCTCGCACAGCATGATCCTGTACGGCGAGGACCGCTTCACGCCTGCCAAGCAGGTGGCGCTGGCCCTCGCGCACCTGATCCGCACGCAGTACCCGGGCGACACCGTGAAGTTCGTGCTGTTCCACGATTCGGCCGAGGAAGTGCCGATCAGCAAGCTGGCACAGGCGCAGATCGGGCCGTACCACACCAACACGGCGGGCGGCCTGCGTCTCGCGCAGCAGCTGCTGAAACGCGAGAACAAGGACATGAAACAGATCGTGATGATCACGGACGGGAAACCCTCGGCGCTGACGCTGCCGGACGGCCGCATCTACAAGAACGCGTACGGCCTGGACCCCTACGTGCTCGGCGCGACGCTGCGCGAGGTGGCGCAGTGCCGCCGCAGCGGTATTCAGGTGAACACCTTCATGCTGGCGCGCGACGCGGAACTCGTGGGCTTCGTGCGGCGCGTCGCGGAGATGACGCGCGGCAAGGCGTACTTCACCACGCCGTACAACATCGGGCAGTACGTCCTGATGGACTACATGAGCAACAAGACCAAGATGGTCAACTGACACGCGTTCCAGGCAGGCCGTGATGGCTGCCCCGACCCGCCCGGCCGTCCCGTCCGAACCGTGCAGCGCGTCCGGACGGGGCGGCCGGGCAGACGCTATCTTCCGGCATGACTTTCGCGGCGACCCCCACCCTTGACCTGGAGTACACCACGCGCCTGCTGGTCGACCTGCTGAACATCCCGAGCCCCACCGGGTATACCGAGGGGGCCGTGCAGTTCATCGAGCGTGAACTGCAGCGGCTGGGCGTGCCGTGCGCCCGCACCCCGAAGGGCGGGCTGCTGTGGACGGTTCCCGGCCCGGGCGACGGCGAGGTGACGTTCAGCGCGCATGCCGACACGCTCGGCGCGATGGTCAAGGAGGTCCGCAAGAACGGCCGCCTGGGCCTCACGCAGCTCGGCGGGTACGACTGGACCAGCATCGAGGGCGCGGAAGTGCAGGTGCACACGCAGACCGGCACGTTCACCGGCACGGTCGTGAACACCCGGCAGAGCACGCACGTGTGGGGCGCGGAACTCCGTGAACTGAAACGCGGCGCGGACACCCTGGAGGTGCGCCTGGATGCCCGGACCGGCACGGCCGCCGAGACGCTCGCGCTGGGCGTGCAGGTGGGCGACTTCGTGAGCTTCGATTCCTGCGCGCGCCTCACGCCGGCCGGCTACGTCAAGGGCCGCCACCTGGACAACAAGGCCGCCGTCGCCGTGTTTCTCGGTGTGACGCCCGTTCTGCTGGCGGCCGCGCCGCGCTGCACCACACACTTCTACATCTCGGTGTACGAGGAGGTCGGGCACGGCGCGGCGAGCGGCATCCCGGGCAGCACCACCGAACTGATTGCGGTGGACATGGCGGCCATCGGGACGGGGCAGACGAGCAGCGAGCATCACGTCACCCTGTGCGTGAAGGACAGCAGCGGCCCGTACGACCACCTGCTCGGGAACCGCCTGCGGGCCGCCGCCGACCGGGCCGGGATCGAGCTGCGGGTGGACATCTACCCGTACTACGGGTCGGACGCGTCGGCCGCGTGGAGGTCCGGTCTCCCCTGCCCTGCCGCGCTGATCGGGCCGGGCGTGGACGCCAGTCATGCCTACGAGCGTACGCACCGGGACGCGCTGCGCGACACGGCGGAACTGATGCTCAGCCACCTGCGCTGACGCGCAGCGCCGCGCCGTCCGGGGCGAGCGACACGCGGTTGCGGCCCGCGCGTTTCGCGGCGTACATGGCTTCGTCGGCGCGCAGGAACGCGTGCCGCAGCTTCTCGTCCGGCCACCAGGCGCTCACGCCCACGCTGACTGTCACAGGCCGCCTGAGGGCCGTGCGCGCCTGCACCTCGGCACGCACGCGCTCCGCAGTCAGCAGCCCCTGCCGCGGGTCCGGCTGCGGGATGTACAGCACGAACTCCTCGCCGCCCCAGCGGCCGCACACGCCCGGCCCGGCCAGCGCGTCCCCCAGGTCCGCCTGCTCCTGCAGGACACCCGCCAGTTCTTCCAGCAGGCGGTCGCCCTCCACGTGCCCGAAGGTGTCGTTGATCGGTTTGAAGTGATCGATGTCCAGCACCATCAGCGTCCCGCCACGCCCGTCCACGCGCAGGGCCTGCACCGCCTCCTCGAAGCCGCGGCGGTTCAGCAGGCCCGTCAGCACGTCGCGCAGCGCCATCTCCTGCAGCAGGTGCACGCGTTCCGCCTGCTGCGCGAGCGTCTCGCGCATCACGACGCCCACCATCAGCAGCGCGAACATCCCGGTGTTCACCCACTGCGACAACGTCAGGCCCGCCGTGTCCTGCCCGCTCAGGTGCGCGACCTCCAGGCGGTACACGAGCAGCAACACCAGCGACACGCTCAGCGACCAGCGCGGCGGGAGCACCAGCAGCAGGCCCGCCACGATGAACAGCAGGATGCTGCCCAGCAGTTCGAAGCCGATGATCTGCTGCGGGTGGCGCGCGTACATGCTCAGGAACCCGGCAGCGCTCACCACCAGCAGCGCCGCGAAGTACCGTTCGGCCTGCACCATCCGCGAGGGGCGCAGGATCACGAAGGGAAACAGCAGCACCGCCCCCAGGATCACCGTGCCGTGCAGCGCCGCGTACAGGTATGCGCCCTTTTCGACCAGCAGGCGCAGGATCAGGAGCAGGCCCGGCGTGGCCGCCAGCAGCGCGAACGAGTACCCGCGCACCTTGACGCGCGTCGTCTCCGGGGAGTCCGGCGTGCCGGGCACGAACCGGCCCGCGCCCAGCACGGAAGATCGGCCCAGGGTCAGGGGCCTGGGACGGGGTGCTGGACGGGCAGGTGTGAACTTCACGGTCGGACGGCAGCCTCCTCGCTGGACGGGCGGCCCTCCCCTGCCTGAGCGGCGGAGGGTCGGCCCTCATCGTGACGCTCGCCGTCTGACGGTGTTCTTTCGCCGCACGGCCACGGCACAGCTTCCGGCAAGGGCGGATCGCTTCAGCGGCGCCGCAGTGCCCCGCCCGCCAGGGCCTCCCCGATCCCGATGGCGCCCAGGCCCGTCAGGAGGTGCACCACCTGAATCACCCAGTGCGACGCGCCCGGCATGATCCGCATCTGCGACGCGCCCAGCCCCGGGAGCGCCAGCGCCAGCAGCACCGCCACCACCACCAGCGGGACCGGCACGCCGCGCCGCGCGGCGATCACCGCGAGCGCCACCACGCTCACTGCGACCAGCAGTCCCAGCAGCATGTGCACCTGCACCAGCCCCCCCGCGCTCCCCGACCAGAACGACAGGCCCAGACCCAGCGCCAGCAGACCCGCGACACGAATCACCCAACGGAACCCCACGAGAGCAGACATGCCTTCCTTCATAGCATGCCGCCCGGCCCGCCCCGTGTACGCCGCAACGCAACACCCCCGCGCGGGGCGGGGGTGTCTTCTGGTGGGTCGTGTAGGACTTGAACCTACAACCCGCTGATTAAGAGTCAGCTGCTCTACCGATTGAGCTAACGACCCAGGTGCGGCGCTGCGTCTGGCAGCGGAAGGAAGTATACGGGCTGCCGCTCGGGGTGTCAAGTGCTGTCGGTCAGGGTCGGCAGGAGCGTCCCGGCGAGGTACAGGCTGCCCGCGACGAGCAGCGTTCCGCCCGGCGGGGTGAGCGCGAGGGCGTGCGCGTACGCGGCGTGCGGGTCCTGCAGGACGTGCGCGCCGCTCCACGCGGCGAGGGCGTGCAGGTCCGCCTGCGGCGGGTGCGGGCTGGGGTGCGTGAGGACGCGGGTGGGCGCGACCGGCAGCAGGGCCGTGAGGGTGGCAGCGCTGTCCTTGCGGGCCAGACTCCCGAAGAGCAGCACGTCGGCGCGCGGGACGGCCAGGGCGAGTGCGGCGGCCGCGGCGGGGTTGTGTGCCCCGTCGAGCAGCACGGTGCGGCCCGCCACCCGGAAGCGCTGCAGGCGGGCGGGCCAGTCGGCGTTCAGGGAGGCGTCCGTGCCGTCCCCGTGGTTCAGGACGCGCAGCGCGGCGACGGCGAGCGCGGCGTTGCTCGCCTGGTGCGGTCCGGGCAGGCGCGGCGGGCGCGGGAGCGCGAACAGGTCCGGGTGCGTGCCGGGCGTGTACAGCGGCGCGCCCGTTTCGGTGGTGACGCGGCGCACCACGTCCAGCGCCTCACCCACCGCGGTGGTCAGGAACGGCACGCCGGGCAGGGCGGCGCACGCCTTGTCCCGCGCGATCTCGGTGACGGTCTCCCCGAGGGTCGCGGTGTGGTCGAGGGCGACGTTGCTGAGCAGCACGGCCCGCACCCCGAACAGGGCGTGCGTGGCGTCGCTCTCGCCGCCCACTCCGGCCTCCATCACGGCGAGCTGCACGCCCGCCTGCGCGAACACCTGCGCCGCCAGCGCGAGCGAGAGGTCGAAGAAGGCGGCGTTGCCCGCGTGCCGCTGCGCCCACCGCACGAACTGCACGGTCCGGGCGGGCGGAATCTCGCGGCCGTCCACCCGGACGCGCTCCTCGAAGTGCGTGAGGTGCGGACTGGTGAAGCGGCCCGTCCGCACGCCCGCCGCGATCAGGCCCGCCTCCAGCATGGCGCACACGCTGCCCTTGCCGTTCGTCCCGACGACCCGCACACTCCCGAACTGCCGGTCCGGCGAGCCGAGCCGGTCCAGCAGGGCGCGGGCGGGCGCGGGGCCACGCTCGCGGCCCTGACGGGTCTGCGCGAACAGCCACGCGTGCTCGCGGGACGGCAGGCCGGGGGACGCTGCAGGGTCGGGGGACGGCTCGGTCACCGGGACAGGGTAGCGGGTCCGGGCGGCCCGCGTCTCGCGCGGCCACGCACGCCCCCACGCCGGGAGGCAGACGTGCCGGTGGAGGACGCGGGCCGCGCACCGTATGCTGGACGCGATGAGCGATCAGGCAGCAGGTTCGGTGCAGGTGGGTGTGGTGATGGGCAGCCGCAGCGATTACGACACGATGAACGGCACGCTGGACGTGCTGCGGCAGCTGGGCGTGATGTACGAGGTGCGCGTGCTGTCCGCGCACCGCACGCCGGACCTGCTCGCGAGCTACGCGGCGCGGGCCGAGCGCCTGAACTTCACGGCGATCATCGCGGGCGCGGGCGGCGCGGCGCACCTGCCGGGCATGCTGGCCGCCTTCACGCGCGTGCCGGTGCTGGGCGTGCCGGTGCAGTCGCGCGCGCTGAGTGGACAGGACAGCCTGCTGAGCATCGTGCAGATGCCCGCGGGCGTGCCGGTCGCGACCTTCGCGATCGGCGCGGCAGGCGCGAAGAACGCCGCCCTGTTCGCCGCCGCCATGATCGCCACGCACGCCCCGGACGTCCGAGGGCGGCTGGACGCGTTCCGGGCCGCGCAGACGCGCGCCGTGCTGGACGACCCGTACTTCGACGGGCAGCCGCAGGCGGGCGAAGCGTGACGCGCCCCCGCACGGACGACCGCCTGCACGGCACGCCGCGCGAACGGACGCTCGGCATCCTGGGCGGCGGGCAGCTCGCGCAGATGCTCGCCGCGGCCGCCCTGCCGCTCGGCGTGCGCTGCGTGGTGCTGGAACCGGACGCGCAGGCCCCCGCCCGCCTGAACGCCGAGCACCTGCACGCCGCGTACACCGACGCGGCCGGACTGGAACGCCTGCGCGCCTGCGACGCCGTGACGCTGGAGTTCGAGAACGTCCCGGTGGACGCCACCACGCAGCTGGATGGCCGCGTGCCGCTGCGGCCCGCGCCGGGCGTGCTGCACCTCAGCAAGCACCGCGCGCGCGAGAAGGCCGCCCTCACAGCCGCCGGGGCGGGCGTCGCTCCGTACCGCAGCATCGAGACGCCGGGCGACCTGCCGGGCGCGCTGGACGCCGTGGGCGGGCACGGCATCCTGAAGACCTCCGAACTGGGGTACGACGGCAAAGGACAGGTGCGCGTGCAGCCCGGCGACGACCTGCACGCCGCGTGGACCGCGCTGGGCAGTGTGCCGTGCGTGCTGGAGGGCCTCGTGCCCTTCGTGCGCGAGGTGAGCCTGGGTGTCGCGCGCGGCCCGGACGGCACGCTGAGCTTCGGGCCGCTCGTCGAGAACGAACACCGGGAAGGCATCCTGCGCCGCAGCGTGTTCCCCGCCAGCAGCAGCCCGGACACCGCCCTTCAGGCGCGCACCCTGGCGCGCGCCGTGGCCGAAGCGTGGAACGTCACGGGCTTCATCACGCTGGAATTCTTCGAACTGCAGGACGGTACGCTCCTCGTCAACGAGGTCGCGCCACGCGTGCACAACAGCGGCCACCTCACGCAGGACGGCGGCGGCGTGAGCCAGTTCGAGGTGGCCGTCCGCGCCGCTCTGGGCTTCCCGCTGCAGGACTTCCAGCCGCTCCTGCCGTGTGCGATGGTCAACATCCTCGGCTGGCCGGAAGGGCCGGGCACCGACCGACAGGAGCCCGACTGGGACGCCCTGGACCGCATTCCCGGTACGCACCTGCACCTGTACCACAAGACCAACAAGCCCGGCCGCAAGCTGGGGCATGTGAACGTGGTCGGACACACGCGGGAAGAGTTGCTGCAGCGGGTGAAGACGGTAGAAAGAACGCTAGAATCTTACCAAAGTTGATGCATTTACCTTTGCTTCTCTTTGTTTGCAGCCTCAACCCGAGAGATATTCAAAGAGACTCGTTATCGCCGAATCTCTCATTCTCCTAGAACGTACCTCTCCAACTAGATGCGCTTTTTGCAGTTGTTCATGAGTGGCATTCAGAAGATCATAAACTGTTTCTATTTTTATAGACCTCAGGCGATCTTTCTGAAATTCCGTCAGATCCAGAACTTCAATAGATTTATCTAAATGAAGATTCAAAATTTGATTGTTATCAGGCTCAGATGAGACGTTAATTTGAGCAGCTTCTTCCATTAATGGGTGCGAGGAGGTAATCTCCATCATTCTTTTGGGCGTAACATTGCGCGCCAAATCTAGATAATTTAATGAAGAATTAGAAGTTTTTGCAAACATACAGCCCAAATTCACTCTATATCTCGTTCCTACCTTCCTCCTTGTAGCTATCAGACCAACAGCATCTTCGAATATTACTCCTGTATACTCTAATAATCTTAAACCCTCTTTTGCCGTGGCTGGTATATCTTTTGCTACCCAGAAATAACAAGTGGTATCTTTTTCTAAAGTAATATATCGACTACTTTTATCTAACAAGTCAGGTATTACAGCAGCATCTATAAATTCTCGGCTCCAATCAATAATCTCAGCTAGTGGTGGGAATTTCTCTGCCAAGTTCTGGTGGTCAGCCCAAATCATATCTCTATAAAACGTTCTAATAGTGTTTTCAACACTTCGCGAAGTTATATTTCCTAAAAGACCTAGAGATTTTATCAAAGATCTTGGGTTCCCGCTGGCAGCATATGCCAATATGCTAAATTGATCTCCTCTGCTTTCTATATTTGACAAAGTTACAGGATTTTCTATCTGTTTTATTATCATAGCTTTCATATTTGACACATATGAAGCATCTTTTATGTCCCGAATCAACTTCACAAAAGTAGCATCATGAGAAGCTTGAAAAGACTCGCCATAGTACGTAGCTCCCGGATAAACCGCAGCTTTTATACCTAGGTAAGGCGATCTCAAATCTCTAAACAACGAAAAGAAAATCCTTTGTTGAGCAGGCACCAATATGTGAGCAGCTTCATCTATGAGAATTACTATTCTTTTGGCATTTATTTGTTCACATAAATCTTGGATTGCATCTTTAAACTCATCAATGCTAGGAACTGCAGAGGAGTCTATAGCGTCAGAACTACGCCAAGATTCATCAAATGCTTTTGAGAGCTTTACTATTGGTGCGTCCTCTATGTCATCCTCTCTCGTTTTACCGCCTGCAAATACTTCAATCACTTCGCCGGTCAGGGCAAATCCTTTTCTTCTTATTGTACGCAACAATCTGTTACAGATATGCGACATCATCCAGTTTTTAAACTGCTCATCCGAATTTGTTCTGAGCAATGAGCTGCGGTGGAAAGTGAGGTATATTGGGAAAACTCTATCTACTTCAAAATCCCTTAACATCTCTTGTTCTGCAACTCTCATTAAAAAAGATTTCCCTACTCCCCTACTACCGACAAGGATTACTGGAGTTTTTGATTTTAACTGTGTTACGATTTCTATGTCTCGCTGGGTCTCGACATAATATTTGAAGATGTCCTCATCCTGAATATCTTCTGTGCGGAAAAGCATATCATCCATTGTTTCTGCCCTCCATATATAACCTCACTACTTCTATGTGTCCTAGATGATCCATAACTAGGTGGCTATTTTCTTTAATTGTATCACTATTTAAACTATTCAAGAATCTCAATGATATAAAAAAGGTAACAACAACAAAAACTAGTTGCGCCCTTGCTTTCCATCTGGTCAAACTTTTAACATCAAAATCCTCTTCACTGTGTACTTCTTTATATATTTTATAATTTCCATGCACAAATTCTGAACATTCACGGTACATTCTAGCAGAATACTCTCTATATGTACCCGACTCTATCTCAAATTCTGGCAAATAGGCAGCGGCGAATGCTTTTGACGTTACCGATCTGTCATGTTCTTGTACAAAGCCCCAATTAAAGTCCAGATTGCCTTTTACCCAGTTACGATAATCTATCTGACTCGTGGAAAGACACAAAGCCCATAAGGAATGCTCCAAAAAGAATCTCAGGCTAAAATAAGAAGGTCTCAAGTAGCCAAAAGAAGCGAGGTGGCATGATGCTTCAAACTCCTTGAAAGCCGACCTAAACATTTCAATATTTTCTACTTGACCCCCAATTATAGAAAGCCATTTTTTTAGATCTTCTATATAGCTGTATAATTGTGAGAACTCTATATCTCCATTATTAATTGTCTTATCACAATGCGCCTCTGACAACTCAAGCACATTTTTTAGATGATCTCCAATATTTAACAGGGTCATACGGCCATTAAATCACATGTATTTCGAGATTTATACACATTTACGGATGGATAAGTAGCTGGCTGGTGAAGATTGGTCCATGAGGGAGGCTCGTTCGGTTCATCCTGTTCCCGCCTTCGCCCCAATAGGGAAAAACGGGGAGCCGAAGGCGAAGCGAGCAAGGGTGCAGATGCATCAGTTCCTACCAGCTAGCTACTTACACTCAATATATTTCCGAAAGACTATCAGGCCTTTATCTAGTCACTCCCACCCGCTCCTTCATGGCGGCGCTCGCGAGGTGCGTGAGGGCGAGTGCCAGCGCGTCGGCGGCGTGGTTGTTGAACACTTCGCGGATGCCGAGGCTCGCCTTGACCATGTATTCCACCTGGGCCTTGTCGGCTCGGCCCGTGCCGACGAGCGCCTGCTTGACCTGCATGGGACCGTACGTGTGGACGGGCACGCCCGCCTGCGCGCACGCGAGCTGCACCACCCCGAAGGCCTGACCGACCTTGAAGGCCACGTCCGCCTGTCTGCGCAGGATCTGGTCCTCGATGGCGACCGCTTCGGGGCGGAATTCCTCGATGAGGCGCGTCACCTCGCCGTGCAGGTACTGGAGTCGGCGCGGCATGATCCACGCGGATTCGGTGATGATGCAGACGTGGTGCAGGTGGCGGGCCTTGCGGGCGTCGCCGTCCACCAGACCGAGGCCGAGATTCGCGAGCCCTGGGTCGATGCCGAGTACGATCATGCGGGAAGGATACAGGGTCGGGCGTCAGAGTTTGCTGCGCGGGTCGAGCGCGTCGCGCAGGCCGTCCCCGAGGAAGTTGAAGGCCAGCACGGTGATCAGGATCATCAGGCCGGGGAAGAAGGGAATCCAGGGGTACTGCAGCACGACTTCCTGCGCGTTGCTGAGCATGTTGCCCCAGGTGCTGACGGGCGGCTGGATACCGAACCCCAGGAAGCTGAGGGCGGCCTCGGTGAGGATGGCGCCGCCCACGTCGAGGGTGGCCTGCACGATGATGACGGGCAGCAGGTTCGGGATGAGGTGGCGGGCCATGAGGCGCGGGTTGCGGGCGCCGAGGGCGCGGGCGGCGTCCATGTATTCGAGGTTGCGGAGCTTGAGGGCCTCGCCGCGCACGAGGCGGGCCGTGCCCATCCAGCCGAACAGGGACAGGACGGCGACCACGATGATGATGCTGGAGCCCGCCCCGAGGGACGCCTTGAAGGCGAGAATGGCGGGCGCGTCGCTGGCGGCGAGCAGTCCGGAGATGACGAGCAGGAGCGGCAGGGTGGGGAGGGACAGCATCAGTTCGATGAAGCGGCTGATGAGGTAGTCGGTGCGCCCGCCGAAGAATCCGGCGAGGGTGCCCATGACCGTGCCGATCAGGATGCTGAGCGCGGCGACGCTGAAGCCCACCAGCAGCGAGATGCGGCTGCCCCAGATGATGCGGGACAGGATGTCGCGGCCCAGGTCGTCCTTCCCGAAGGGGTGCTGCGCGCTGGGCGGCGCATAGAAGCCGCTGAGGTCCTGTGCGTTCGGGTCGTACGGCGACAGGAGCGGCGCGGCGATCGCCATGAGCACCAGCAGCAGGACCGTCACGAGGAAGAACATGGCGAGGCGGTGTCGCCGGAAGCGGCGCACGGCGACCGACCACGCGGAGCGGCTGGCAGGACGCGGGGCGGGGGCGGGGCGGGCGAGGTCAGTCATAGCGGATCCTGGGGTCAACGGCGGCGTACGCGAGGTCGGCGAGCAGACTGAAGATCAGGGTGAGCAGCGAGATGAACGTCAGGGACGCGAGGACCACGTTGAAGTCCTTGTTGACGAGGCCCTCGAAGATCGCGCGGCCCATGCCGGGCCAGCTGAAGACCGTCTCGGTGATGACGGCCCCGCCGAACAGGCCGGGAATGGCGAGGCTCAGGAGCGTGATGATGGGGATCACGGCGTTGCGCAGCGCGTGCTTGTAGATGACGGTGCGCGCCTTGAGGCCCTTGGCGCGCGCGGTCCGCACGTAGTCGAGGTTCAGCACTTCGAGCATGTTGGCGCGCATGAAGCGCAGGATGACGGCGATCTCACGCAGGGCCAGCACCACGAGCGGCAGCGCGAGGTACCGGAGTTTGTCGAGGGTCGTCGCCCAGAACCCGGCGTTCGGGTCGAGGTCCGGGCTGCCCAGCCCGCCGGGCGGGAGGGACACCGCGCCGTTCGTGACCTGCGGCAGCCAGATGGCGAACAGCCACAGCACCATCGGCCCGAGCCAGAAGACGGGCGTGCTGAACGCCACGAAACTGAAGAACGTGAGGACGTAGTCGGGCAGCGAGTACTGCCGCACGGCGCTGTAGATGCCGAGCGGCACGGCGATCAGGAGCGCGATGATCAGGGCGGGCACCGTGAGCAGCAGCGTGTTCGGGAGGCGTTCCTGGAACACGTACTGCGCGGCGGGCGCGCTGAAGCTGCGCGACCAGCCGAAATCGCCGTGCAGGGCCTGCACGAGCCAGTAGAAGTACCGCAGGGAGATGGGCTGGTCGAGGCCGTAAGCGGCCTTGAGGCGGGCGATGTCGGCGGGCGTGATCTGACTGTTGCCGAGCGTGAGCTGATCGACCGGGTCGCCCGGCTGCAGGGCCGTGAGGGCGTAGATGATCAGGCTGATGAGCAGCAGCAGCGGCAGCATCTGCAGGACGCGCCGGAGGGTGTACGTGGCCATGAAGTCCTCGTCTGGAAGGGATGCGGGGCGGGGAAGGCGCGGGGACCCTGGCGTCCTGGCCTTCCCCGCCCCGGCGGGTGCGACGGGTTCCGGTGATCTGCGCGGGCACGGCCCGGACTGGGCCGCGCCCGCGCAGTTTCGTCTTATACGATTTTGAGCTGAACTTTTGGAGTTCAGCCGAGCGACAAGGGCACCAACAAGTACGGTTTGGAGGAGATGGAAGCGGGCAGGCGTCCTGTAGGGCGTCCGTTCTGCCCGAGAAGGGATGTCGGCGCTGTTTCCGACATCCCTGGAATCGGATCAAAACCGTCTTACTTCTGGGTGTCGATCTCGGCGGCACCCCTGCTGTTCCAGCCGATCTGGTACGCGTTCCAGCTGGGGTACAGGGTGTACGCGCTGAAGGTGTAGTTCAGGAGGTTGGGGACCTTGGTGTACACGTTCACGCGGAAGTACAGGGGGAGGCTCGGCACTTCGTCCGCCCAGATGCTCTGCATGCGGTCGAAGAGCTTGACGCGCTGCGCGAGGTCGAACTCGGTGCTGGCCTGCGTCCAGAGGTTGTCGTACTCGGCGTTCTTCCAGCCGGGTTCGTTCTGGCCGGAGTAGCCGTTCGCGGCGGTGGGAATGAACTGGCTCGCGAAGAGGTTCCCGCGCTCCAGGCTGGGGTCGGCGGTCCAGGCGTACATCAGCATGTCCCACTTGCCGTTGCTGCCGCCCGAGATGAACTCCTGCCCGAACACGACGCTGGACGGGTAGTTCTGGATGTTGACGTCCACGCCGACCGTCTTCCACTGCGACTGCAGGATCTGCTGCACGCGTTCGCGGGTGGTGTTGCCTGCGGTGGTCGTGAAGTTCAGGCTGAACTTCTTGCCGTTCTTGGTGAGGATGCCGTCCGGGCCGGGCTTCCAGCCGGCCGCCGCGAACAGGGCCCTGGCTTTGGCGGGGTCGTAGTCGTAGGCGCGGGCGTCCTTCTTGTACACCTTGGAGATGGGGTTCACGAAGGTGTTGCTGACCTGCTGCTTGCTCTGGAAGAGCGCCTTGGTGAGGGCGGCACGGTCGATGCTGTACAGCAGCGCCTGACGGACGCGTTTGTCGTCGAGGTCGAGGTCTTTGACCTTCTGGACGTTGCTGAAACCGTTGATGTCGATGTGTTCCCAGGTGGCGCTCGGCACGAAGTACGTCTTGTACTTGTCGCGCTGGCTGCGCTGCAGGTCCACGCCCTGGTCGAAGGTCAGGCCGACGGCGGACAGCGCGTCGATCTGGCCGGACAGCACGTTCACCTTGAGGGTGTTGGTGTTGGGGATGAAGCGGTACTGCACGCTCTGCACGTACTTGTCCGTGCCGCCTTTCGGGGTGCGCCAGTAGTTGGTGTTGCGGACCAGGGTGAGGCTGTTCCCGGCGCGCCACTGGGTGGGCCTGAAGGGACCGGCGACCACTTTGGGCAGGTTGCGGGAGGTGGTGAAGCTGGAGATGAACTTCACCCACGCGTCGTTGATGGCCTTCGCGCCCGTCTTGGGGTCGAGTTTGGCGGTGCTGCTGTCGAAGGCGTTCCAGGCGCTCGCCATGGACGCGGACGGCGCGAGGCCCGGCGCGACCTGATCGGCGAACAGGTACGGCGGGTCGTACGTGATGGTGAAGGTGTCGCTGTCCACGGCCGTGATCTTGGCGTGGTCGTAGGGGTCACGGCTGGGGACGGGCACGCGCGCGTCCTGCTCGACCTTCAGCCAGAACTGGAAGTCCTTGATGGTGATGGGCGTCCCGTCGGACCACTTGGCGTCCTTGCGGATGCTGTACGTGACGCTGTTGCTCGTCACTTCGCCCTTGGCGTTCTTGGTGAGCTTGTACCCGCCGTTCGCGAGGGTGGGGACGCTGGTGGCGATGTCGGCGTACAGGTCGCCGTCGTTGTCCTTGCTGACGAGGGTGGCGTTCATGTAGCCGTTGATCTCGCTGGCGATGGCCAGGTTGTTGGTGGCCCAGGGGTCGTAGATGTTCGGCGGTTCCTGCGAGGTGCCGACCACCAGGCTGTTGTTGGCGGGGCCGGCGAGGGTCGTGCCGACGGGCGCGGCGCCGAGCAGCAGCAGAGAGACGGTCAGCCAGGTGCGGGGGGACTTCAGGGTCGTTGCCTTCATGTAACCTCCGGGAATCGCAGAACTGCTGTCACTCCGGCCATCCCCACTCATGAGGACAGCATGACCGGAACATGACAGCCAGTATAAGGAAAGCCGAACGGGCGTCAACGTGCACCTGTGTGGTGCACGCCGACGCCCGAGGTCCGGGGAAAGCCAGGGTGAAGTCCGCCCGGTCAGCCCGGTCAGGGTGGGCCGTTCAGGAAGGGAGGGTCAGGCGAGCCCGGCCTTGCCGAGGAAGTCGTTGAGCTTCGTGATGGAGAAGCCGCTCAGGCTGGCGGCCACGTCGCCGTACTGCAGGGTGGGCACGCTGCGCTTGCCGCCGTTGACGCTCATCACGTACTCGGCCGCGTCCGGCTGCTCCTCGATGTTGATTTCCTGGTACGCGATGCCTTTCTTGTCGAGCGCCATCTTGGCGGCGCGGCAGTCGGAGCACCAGCTCGTGGAGTACATCCTGATGGGGGTCTGGGTCATGCCGTGACTGTAGAGCACGGCGCGGCGCGGCACAGCTCAGGGCGTCACAAACCCGGCACGGAAACGCCCGCCCCGGGGTGGGGGCGGGCGTCCACGGTCAGCACCGGGGTCAGGCGGTGACGGCAGCCTCGCTCGTCGCGGCAGGCGTGACGGGCGCGTCCTGCGCGGGCACATCCTGCACGGCGGGCGCGTCGGTCTCGTTCGCTCCGGCCTCGCGGGCAGGCGCGGCGGCCTTCTTCGGGGCGGCCTTCGGCGCCATGATGATGTTCATGTCCATGCCCATCATGCTGGGGTTGCTCTCGGGCGTGCCGATGTCGGCCAGCGTCTCCGCGACGCGCACGAGGATGCGCTCCCCGAGCTCGGGGTGCGTGCGCTCACGGCCACGGAACATGATGGTGACCTTGACCTTGTGGCCTTCCTCCAGGAAGCGGCGCACGTGGTTCGTCTTGGTCTTGAAGTCGTTGTCGTCGATCTTGACGCGGAACTTGATCGCCTTGACTTCCTGAGAACGCGCACGCTTGCGGTTCTCCTTCTCGTTCTGCTGTTCCTCGAAGCGGAAACGGCCATAATCCATCAGCTTGCAGACCGGGGGGACCGCCTGGGGGCTGACCATCACGAGATCGAGGTTCAGCTCGCGGGCCATCGCGCCCGCCTCGCGGGTATCGATGATGCCGATCTGCTCGCCTTCCGCACCGATCAGACGAATCTGCCGCACCCGGATCTGCTCGTTGACTTTATGATCTTTCGCTATGCTCATCACCTCCGCACGCCCCCGTGTGACCCGTTGCGCTGTCGCGCTGGCCCGGAGAGCGGCTGCTGCCCGCTGAACGTCTCTCATTCCTGGGCAGTGCTTGAGTATACCACGCGGCCCCACCCTCCCGGCCGGACGCGGCTCACCATCAACAAACTGTGAGGGCAGGCGCGCCACGCCAGGCCCGCCGCCAGCCGCGCTACAGGTACACGCGCATCAGCGACTCGGCCGTGCAGGCAGGTCTGGCTTCGCCATCGATCTCGACGGTGTTCAGCACCGTGAACTGCACGAAGCCCGCGCCCTCCTCCACGCCCTGCAGCACCGCGCGGTTGCGCAGGCGACTCCCGACCCGCACCGGATGCACGAACCGCACGCGGTTCAGGCCGTAATTCACGGTCATGCGGCCACCCTCCAGCCGCAGGGTGCCGCCCGCGTTCGCCAGTTCGCCCGCCAGCAGCGACAGCGTCAGGAACCCGTGCGCGATCGGCGCGCCGAACGGCCCGGCCGCCGCACGCTCCACGTCCACATGAATGAACTGATGGTCGCCCGTCGCGTCCGCGAAGGCATTCACGCGCTCCTGCGTGACCTTCACCCACTCCGACAGCGCCACCTCCTGCCCCACCTTCTCCCGCACATCACTCAGCTGCATCCGTTCTCCTCTCCCCCACCGGCGCAATCGTCGCCAGGGCCGTGGCCACGTGCGTATCCTGGCCGTCCAGCGTGGCGTACACGTCGGCCCGCACGATCACCTGCCGCCGCCCCGCCTTCAGCACCTCGCCGCGCGCCCACAGCAGCTCACCGCGCGCCGCCGTCAGGAAATTCAGCTTGTACTCGGCCGTCACCACGTCGCTCGCCACGCTCGCGGCCGCCCAGGCGCTCACGGTGTCGGCGAGGTACCCCAGCACCGCGCCGTGCGCCTGCCCGTGGTGCTGCGTCAGGTCCGGACGCAGGTCCAGTTCGATCTCGACCACGCCCGGCGCGAAGTGCCGCAGCCGCGTGCCCATGCTGCGGGTATAGGCGCTGGCGTCGATGCCGCGCGTCCGGAGCAGCCTCGCGCCCGGCGAGTCCAGTCCGGTCACACGCTGCTCGCGCCGCCGTCCACCGCGATGTTCTGCCCCGTCATGAACGCCGAAGCGTCACTGGACAGCAGCAGCGCCAGCCCCTTCAGGTCCTCGTCGCTGCCCAGGCGGCCCAGCGGCGTGTGCTCCAGAATGCGCGCCTCACCGTACGCCAGGGTGCCCCGGGTCATCTTGGTCGGGAAGTAGCCGGGGCAGATGCTGTTCACGGTGATGTTGTGCTGCGCCCACTCGCCCGCCAGGGCCCGCGTCATGTTCACGACCGCGCCCTTGCTGGTGTTGTACGCCAGCGTCGCCGCCATCTTCGGATCGTTGCCCTGCAGGCCCGCCACGCTGGCGATGTTCACGATGCGGCCCGACCGGCGCGGAATCATGGACAGCCGCCCCACCGCCTGCGTCACGAGGAACAGGCCCGTCACGTTCAGGTTCATGACCTTGTTCCACGCGTCCAGCGGGTGCTCCGTGCTCGGCGCGCCCCAGGTGGTCCCGGCATTGTTGACCAGAATGTCGATCTGGCCCCAGGCGTCCAGAATGGACTGCACCATCGGCTCGACCGTCTCGAACTGCGTCAGGTCGTTCCGGATCGTCATGACCTGCACGCCCAGGCCCTCCAGGTGCGCTTTCGCGGCGTCGAGTTCGTCCTGCTTGCGGGCCGTGAGCACCACCTTCGCGCCGTACTCGCCCAGACCCTCGGCGATCTGCAGGCCCAGGCCACGCGACCCCCCGGTGATGAGAGCGACTTTGCCGGACAGATCGAACAGTTGCTTGATGGACATGATTGGACTCCTTTAAAAACTACGGAAGAGGTTTGAGAGGCGAGATTTTCAGTGTGAATTCGTCATCGATGGTGAAAACGGTGTCATATTGAAGCGCGCGCAGATGACCGTCACAAACGTCGAACGTGACATTCAGAATGCCGCACGCAGGCACGCCCGCGCTGCCTGGCAGAGCCGGAACGCCCGCGCCTGTCTCGGTGCGTCCGACGGCTTTGAGCGGCTGGTGACGGCGCAGCAGCCTGTGGACCTGAGCAAACAGGCCGGGCACGGTAAACCGGTCAGCCGAAGCGGCACTCGCCGCCTGGGTGACCGGAGCAACAGCAGGCTGTCCGGGCAGACGAAGCTGGTCTGTGGCGATCTGACCTGTGAGGGCATGGTCGCTTACCTGCACAGTCATCTTGAAGCTGACTTGACCCTGTGCCTCGGTACTCAATTCGTATGTTCTCGGCCCGCGCTTCTGCCACAGCGCCTCAGCGGCCGTCAGCCGTCTCTGGACATCTGCGAGGTTCATGGTGGGTGAGGAACCACAGGACGAAGGCGCCGCGCCACTTCCGCCCGCCTGAGCCACCGGCAATAGCATCAGAAGCGCCAGCACGGCCAGTCGCCGCATCAGAAGAGCCGGTACCGTGCCCGCGCAAGCTCGAAGCCGTGCCCGGAGCGGTTGGTGCAGCGCACCCCGGCGGTGCTGGACCGGCAGGTGAGGTTCCCCTTTCGCCACACGACGCCGTAGGGCAGCACCGGCGCGGAGGGGTCCAGCACCGTGTCTCCGTGACACACGAAGTACGGGCGGCCAGACGCGCGCAGCCCCAGCGAGTCGCCCCAGTCGAGCGGGCAGTCTGCCGGACGCGGGGCCTTGAAGGTGGCCCCCAGCACGTCGCAGCGGATGGAGGCCGGGCCGGAGGTGGCGTCGTACTGGCAGGCCAGCCGCCCGGACGGCAACCGGAAGCCGGTCACGGTGTCCTGGGCCGAGGCCAGTCCGAAACCGAGCGCCAGGAGGGCGATAAGCCGGTTCATCCGAGTTCGGCCAGGAAGCCGCGCAGGTCGGTCAGGAAGTCCTCGGGGCGTTCCAGCTGCGGCATGTGCCCGGTGCCCGGGTAGACCCTGAGTGTGGCGCCCGGAAGGCCTGCCGCGAGGCGCTGGGCGTTCGGCAGCGGGATCAGGTCGTCGGCGTCGCCGTGCAGCACCAGGGTCGGCACCTGTATGGAGGCCAGCCCCGCCGTAGCGTCGTGCGCGCGTACGGCGCGGAACTGGCGTTTGTAGCTGTCGGTGCTCATGGGGTGCTGACGGGCGTGGCGTTCCGCGAGGTCGAGCGCCTCCGGGTGCGCGTCGGTAAAGCCTGGAGCGGTCATGAGGGTCATGGCCTGCCGTGCCCGCTCGCCCGCTTCCAGTTCGGCGGGCAGGAACAGGGCGGCGCGGCCCCGCTCGGTGGCGGGGGTGCTGTCCGGGCCGCCCGGCGTGGTGGACACCAGCGCCAGTGCCCGCACGAGATCCGGGTGACGCAGGGCGAGGTGTTGCGCCACCATGCCGCCCATGCTGAGGCCCACCACGGCAGCGGGCGCGGCGTGCAGGGCCGTCAGCAGGGCGGCCGCGTCGTCGGCGAGGTCAGCGACGGTGTAAGGGTCCTCTGTGGGGTCGGAGTCTCCGGTGTCGCGGTGGTCCAGCACGATCACGCGGGAGCGGCCTGACAGGGCGGCGGCCACCTCGGTCCAGCCGAGGCGCGAACCGCCCATCCACGGGAGCAGCAGCACGGCGGGCGCCGAGGGCGGGCCGGATTCGTCGTACGCGAGTCGGCGCGCCCCGATGGACACCGTCTGCATCAGAACCAGTCGCCGTGCATGTCGAAGGTCGTGCGGTCGGCACTGGCGAGCAGGTCCGCGTGCGCCCTGACTCTGGGCAGTTCGTACACGGCGAAGAAGCGGGCCGCCTGCAGCTTGCCCTGGTAGAAGGAAGCGTCGTCGCCCTTCGCTTCCGGCAGCGCCCTGGCCGCCACGGCCGCCTGCCGCAGCCACATCCAGCCGACCACCGTGTGCCCCAGCATCTCCAGCGCGCTGTTCGCGTTGGCGAGGTACAGGTCCGGCCCGAGTTCGGCGGCCCGGCCCAGGATGGCGGTGAAGGCCGCGCCGCTCTGCGAGATGGCCGTCTGCAGCGCGGCGCGGATCTCGGCCACGCCGTCCAGCCCCTCGGACGCCTGCAGGTCGGCCGTCATGCGCTCGACGAGTACCTGCAGGCCGCGCCCGCCTGCCTGCGTGACCTTGCGGCCCAGCAGGTCGTTGCCCTGAATGCCTTCCGTGCCCTCGTGGATGGGGTTCAGGCGGTTGTCGCGGTAGTACATCTCGATGGGGTAGTCGCGCGTGTACCCGGCGCCGCCGAGCACCTGAATGGCGTCGCTGAGCGCCTCCTGGCTGTACCTGCTGGGCCATGACTTGACGATGGGCGTCAGCAGGTCCAGCAGCAGCGCCGTGTCGGCCCTGCCTTCCTCTGGTCCGGTGCTCAGGTCGTCCACGAGGCTCGATGCGTACAGGCCCAGCGCGAGGCCGCCCTCCACGAAACTCTTCTGACGCAGCAGCAGACGCTTCACGTCGGCGTGCTCGATGATGCTGACCATCGGCCCGTTCGGGTCCTTGGCGCTCGCCGGGCGACCCTGCCTGCGCTCCCTGGCGTACTCCAGGCTCGCCATGTACCCGGCGTACCCGAGCATCACCGCGCCCATGCCCACGCCGATCCGGGCCTCGTTCATCATGTGGAACATGGCGCTCAGGCCCTTGCCCGCCTCGCCGATCAGTTCGCCGACCGTCTCGCCGCCCTCACCGAAGTTGAGCAGCGTGTTGGTGGTCCCCCGGTAGCCCATCTTGTGGTTCAGGCCCGCCAGCACCACGTTGTTCGATTCGCCGACACTCCCGTCGTCGTTCACGCGGTAGCGCGGCACGATGAACAGTGAAATGCCCTTCACGCCCGCCGGAGCGCCCTTGATGCGCGCCAGCACCAGATGCACGATGTTCTCGCTCAGTTCGTGCTCGCCGCCGGAAATCCACATCTTGGTGCCGCTGATGCTGTACGTCCCGTCGTCCTTCGGCGTGGCCGACGTGGTGATGTCCGCCAGCCCCGACCCCGCCTGCGGTTCGGAGAGCGCCATCGTGCCGAACCAGCGGCCCTCCAGCAGCGGCAGCATGTACTTCCGCTGCTGCTCCGGCGTGCCGAATTCGCGTTGCAGGTTCGCGTTCCCGATCGTCAGGAAGGGGTACCCGCTGCTGCCCATGTTGGCCGCTTGGAAGTGCGCCTGCACCGCCTGCATCACCACCCACGGCAGCTGCAGACCACCCAGCTCCTCGTCGTGATGCGCGCTGAAGAAGCCCGCGTCGCGGAAGGCGTTCATGGCCGCCTGCACGCCCGGCACCAGTTTCACTTTTCCGTCCACCACGTGCGGCTCGTTCAGGTCCGCCTCTCGGGTGTGGTTGGCGAAGTATTTGTCGGCCACGTTGTACGCCAGTGCCAGCACGTCGTCGTACACCTCGCGGCTGTGATCCGCAAAGCGCGGGCGCGAGGTCAGGGCCTCGGTGTCCAGCACCTCATACAGCTGAAACTGCAGGTCCCGCTTGCTCAGGAAGGGCGCCATGTTATGCCAGCTCCCGCTTCAGCCACGCCGCGCCCTGATCCACCAGTCTGGCCGCCGCGGGCACGAAGCCCGTCATGTTCGCGTACCCGTGCACCATGCCGGGACCCGGCACGTACTCCGCGCGGTTCCCGGCCGCCACCAGCGCCCGGTAGTACCCCTCGCCCTCGTCGATCAGCGGGTCGAACTCCGCCGTCAGGACCAGCGCGGGCGGCAGGTCGTGCAGCTGCGCGCTCAGCAGCGGCGACGCGTGCGGGTGCGCCGCGTGCGCGGGGTCCGTGATGTACGCCTCCCCGAACATCCGCATCATGTCCTCGGTCAGGAAGTACCCCTTGCCGTTGGCGCGGCGCGAACCGGTCTCGGTCACGAAATCCACCGCCGGGTAGAACAACAGCTGCGCCCTCGGGGTCGGGCCGCCCTCGTCCCGCACCCGCAACGTCACCACGGTGCTCAGGTTCGCGCCCGCACTGTCCCCCGCCACCGCCAGCCGCGACGCGTCCGCGCCCAGCTCTGCCGCGTGCGCCGCCGCCCACAGGTACGCCGCGTACACGTCGTCCGTCGGCGCGGGGAACGGGAACTCCGGGGCCAGCCGGTACTCCACGCTCAGCACCGCCGACCCGCTCGCCGCGCACAACTCCCGGCACAGCCCGTCATGACTCGCGATGTTGCCCACCGCGAACCCCCCACCGTGATAGAAGACCGTCAGCGGCCAGCCCGCCGCCGGAGCCTCCCCCACCGGCGTGTACAGCCGCGCGGGCAACTCGGATGCCGGACCGGGGATGCTCAGGTCACGCGTCCCCCCGATCTCGACCGGACGGACCGGCATGGCCGACAGCGAAGAACCCTCCGCCGCACGCATCTGCTGAATGCTGGTCGGAGCAGGATAAGCGGCCATCTGCTGAAGCGCCGCCTGAATATAAGGATCTACGGGCATGGTGAAACCTCCTGAGGATGGAGTGATCGGGGACTGGCGCCAAGCTGAGCTCAGATGACCTTCAAAGAGAGATCCACAGACGATCTGTCGGAACGTCATCGGCACGCTGGAGTTGATGGGCCGGAACGTCCCGGACGCCAGTTCACCCGGAGAACGCTAGTTCAGACCTGAAAAGCGAGGTTCCCCGTCGCTCACAGCACCTCGAACAACCCCGCCGCGCCCATGCCGCCGCCGATGCACATGGTGACCACGACGTGCTTCGCGCCGCGCCGTTTGCCTTCCAGCAGGGCGTGGCCGGTCAGGCGCGCGCCGCTCATGCCGTACGGGTGCCCGATGCTGATGCTGCCGCCGTTCACGTTGTACCTGGCGGGATCGATGCCCAGCGTGTCCCGGCAGTACAGGGCCTGCACCGCGAACGCTTCGTTCAGCTCCCACAGGTCGATGTCGTCCACCGTGAGCCCGTGGCGCTTCAGGAGTTTCGGCACGGCGAACACCGGCCCGATGCCCATCTCGTCCGGCTCGCACCCGGCCACCGCGAAGCCCTTGAACAGCCCGAGCGGCGCGAGGCCACGCTCGCGCGCCACGTCGGCATTCATGACGACCACGGCCGCCGCACCGTCACTGAGCTGGCTGGCGTTCCCGGCCGTGATGACGCCGCCCTCCACCACAGGCTTCAGCTTCTGCAGGCCCTCCAGCGTCGTGTCGGGCCGGTTCCCCTCGTCGAGCTTCAGCGTGACTTCCCGCTCCGAGATCTCACCGGTCGCCTTGTCCTGCACCTTCATGCGGGCCGTCATGGGCACGATCTCGTGCTCGAAGTACCCGGCCTGCTGCGCCGCCGCCGTCCGCTGCTGACTCGTCAGGGCGTACTCGTCCTGCGCCTCGCGGCTGATCCCGTACCGCCTCGCGACGACTTCCGCCGTCTGCAGCATCGGCATGTAGATCTCGGGTTTATGCTCCGTCAGCCACTCGCCGCGCAGGCGGTACCCGTTGGCGTGCTCGTTCTGCGTGAGGCTGATGCTCTCCAGGCCGCCCGCCACGAACACGTCCCCCTGCCCCGCCATCACGTGGTTCGCGGCGAGCGCGATGGTGTTCAGGCCGCTGGAGCAGAAGCGGTTCACGGTCACGCCCGACACCGTCACCGGGAACCCGGCGCGCAGCGCGATCTGCCGGGCGATGTTGCTGCCGGTCGCGCCCTCCGGATTCCCGGCGCCCATGATCACGTCCTCGACCTCCGAAGGGTCGATCCCGGCCCGCTGAACGGCGTGCAGGACGGCGTGCGCGCCGATGTCGGAACCGTGGGTGTCGTTCAGGTAGCCCCGGTAGGCCTTGCCGATGGGGGTGCGGGCGGTGGAAACGATCACTGCTTCTGGCATGGTGGAACTCCTTTTTTGGACAGCACTCATATTCGAATAGGCATGACTTCTGTTTTTTCCGCCCAGTGAGGGCCCTGCGACGTGCGCAGCGGGAGCAACTTTAACGGCCCGTGACCACTTCCTCTTCCAGCAGCATCACGAAAATCCGCACGCCTTCCTCCAGCCCACCCGCTGAGGCGTACAGTTTGCGCGCCACCGTGTTCTCCTCCTCGGTCAGCACCCAGGCAGCGACGCAGCCCAGCCCCTTCGCGTGCTCCATCAGCGCGTCGAGCATCTGCCGCCCCAGCCCCTGCCCCTGGTACACCGGCGACACCGCCACCTCGTTGATGAACAGCTCCGGCGGCTTGTCGGGGTGCAGGGAGTGAACGCCCGAGGCCATACCCACCACCAACGTTCCGTCCAGCGCCACCGCCAGATGGTGCCGGGGGTCGGCGAAGAACTCGGCGGTGTAGGCCGGATTCACGGGACCGTCGAACACGTCTGGGGCGACATTCGAGAGCAGATGGGCTTCTGAGGAGATGAGTACTCGGACTGCAGTGGGCATGGGGTTCACCTCCTCGACGATAATCAGTGCTTCTCTTTCGGTTATTGAGTCTCAGGCATGTAGCATTTTGGTTCGCTCTGAAACCCATTCCAGAAAACCAATAACCTGCCACACGTCTCACAGGTAAGCATGCTTCTCATCTCACCGTATAGGCGATCAAATTTGATCTCATCGCCTATAGTCGAATTCAATTCATCAAATCGAATATCAGAAATAGGCAAGTGCTCGATAGGGCAAGGAATTTGACCGAAACTAATTCTTTCTCCACAACGGCAGAGAATGGCTGGCATCTACTTCACCCCCGCGTCTTCTCCTTGTCCCAGTCGGCGAAGGTCTTGCCTTCGTCGGCCAGTTTCTTGAGGAGGGGCGCGGGCGTCTGACCGTATTTTTCGAGGTCGGCCACCACGTTCTTCAGTCCCTGCTCGTCGGCGTACTTCATGGGGCCGCCCCGGTAGGCCGGGAAGCCGTAGCCGTACACGTAGATCACGTCGATGTCGCTGGCGCGCTGGGCGATGCCCTCGTCCAGAATCTGTGCGCCCTCGTTCACCAGGCTGTAGGTCAATCTCTTGGTGGCCTCGTCCTGGCCCACTTCGCGCGGGGTCAGGCCCTTCTCCTGGCGGTAGGTGCTCAGCAGTTCGTCGGTGCTGGCGGCGGGCACGGGTTTGCGGCCGTCGGGGTAGTCGTAGATGCCCGCCTGCGTCTTCTGCCCCTTGCGCCCCTGCTCCACGATGCGGTCGAGCCAGCCGTCGGGTTTGGGCTGCCCCGCCACCTTGGCCTGATGCTGGCGGATCAGGTAGCCCACGTCCAGGCCCGCCATGTCGGACATCTCGAAGGGGCCCATCGGCAGGCCCAGGGTGTGCATGGCGGCGTCGGCGTCCTGCGGGCGGGCGCCTTCCTCGACCATCTTGCGGGCCTCGTCGCCGTAGCGGTGCACCATGCGGTTGCCGACGAAGCCGTCGCACACGCCGACGACCACGCCGACCTTCCTGATGCGTTTGGCGAGCGCCATGCTGGTCGCCAGCACGCTGTCGCTGGTCTTGTCGGCCCGCACGATTTCCAGCAGGCGCATCACGTTGGCGGGGCTGAAGAAGTGCAGCCCGATCACGCTCTCGGGGCGCTTCGTGGCGCTGGCGATCTCGTTCACGTCGAGGGTGGACGTGTTGGACGCCAGGATCGCGCCGGGCTTGGCGATCGCGTCCAGCTTGCCGAAGATCTCCTTCTTCACGTCCATGTTCTCGAAGACCGCCTCGATGATGATGTCGGCGTCCTTCAGGTCGTCCATGTTCAGCGTCGGGGTGAGCAGGGCCATGCGTTTCTCGACGTCGTCGGTGGTCATGCGGCCCTTCTTTGCGGTGTTCTCGTAGTTCTTCCGCACCACGCCCAGGCCCCGGTCGAGCGCTTCCTGGGTGGTCTCCACGATGGTCACGGGGATGCCGACGTTCAGGAAGTTCATGGCGATGCCGCCGCCCATGGTGCCCGCCCCGATGATGCCCGCCGACCTGATCTCGGTCTGGGGCGTGTCCTTGCCCAGTCCCGGAATCTTGCCCGCCTCGCGCTCGGCGAAGAAGATGTGGCGCAGGCCGCGCGACTGCGGAGAATCCTTGGCCTGCATGAACTTCTGGCCTTCCTCGGCGTAGCCGTCGGCGAAGGGCTTGTGGGTGGCCGTCTCGGTGAGGTCCACGATCAGGCCGGGGGAGTACTGGCCCTTGTGCGTCTTGCCGAGGGCGGCGCGGGCGGCGGCGAACAGCTCCGGGCTGCCGCCCTCGGCCGTCTTCTCGCTCACGCGCGGCAGCGGCGTCACGTCCACGTGGGCGCGGGCGAAGGCCACCGCTCCAGTCAGCAGGTCGCCGTCCACAAGCTCGTCGATCAGGCCGAGCTGAGCGGCTTCGGTGGCCTTGATGGGGTTGCCGCTGAGCATCATGTCGAGGGCCTTCTGCACGCCCACCACGCGGGGGAGGCGTTGCGTGCCGCCCGCGCCGGGCAGGACGCCGAGTTTCACTTCGGGCAGGCCGACCTGGGCGTCCGGGACGGCCACGCGGTACGTGCAGCTCATGGCGAGTTCCAGGCCGCCGCCGAGGGCGGTGCCGTGGATGGCGGCGACGGTGGGTTTGGGGAACTGGTCGAGCCGGTCGACGATGCCGCGCAGGTCGGGGCTCTGTTCGCGGGGCAGGTCGAAGGTGCGGATGTCGGCGCCGGCCACGAAGGTGCGGCCGCCGCCGATGATGACGACGGCCCGGACGGTGTCGTCGTTCTGGGCGGTGTCGAGGCCCGCGTGGAGGCCTTCGGGCACGCCGACGCCGAAGGCGTTGACGGGGGGGTTCTGGATGGTCAGGATGAGGACGTCGCCTTCGCGGCTCTGGTCCACCTTGTGGGGTTGGGCAGTGGTCATGCGTGCTCCTGAGTGGGGGTGGGCGCGCGGCGTGGGCCGTGCCTGCGGGTGGGCCGGTGGTGCGTGTGGAGGCCCATTGGATTGCGGTACGCGCGCATGCTTTCATGGCCTCATGGCTTAATCAATCCGCACATCAGATAATTTGATGTCAAGCCGTTCATGGAATCTTCACGCGTCCGGGCGTGCACCTTGAACCCGGTCCAGCTTCCGGCGCTACACTCCCCGCATGACCGACAACATGAGAGCAGTGGTGGTCGACCGCCTCGGCGCGCCCGACGTGATGGAACTGCGCGACGTGCCCGCCCCCACCCCCGGCCCCGGCGAAGTCCGCATCGAGGTCGAAGCGGTCGGCATCAACTTCGCCGACGTGCTCGCCGTCGCGGGCGAGTACCTCACCCGCACCCGCGTCCCGTACACGCCCGGCATGGAGTTCGCGGGCATCGTCGAATCGCTCGGCGAGGGCGTGACGGGCGTGCAGGTCGGCCAGCGCGTCGCCGCGCTCGGCGGCAGCGGCGCCCTCGCCCGCTACGCCACCGTGAACGCCGCGGCCCTCATCCCCGTCCCGGAGAACCTGAGCGGCCCGCAGGCCGCCGCGTTCCCCGTCTCGTACTTCACCGCGTACCACGGCCTGAAGACCCTCGGGCGCGGCGTGAGCGGCGAATGGGTGCTCGTGCAGGCCGCCGCGGGCGCGCTCGGCACGGCCAGCATCCAGCTCGCCAAGGCCATGGGCATGCACGTCATCGCGCTCGCCAGCACCGAAGAGAAACTCGCGCTCGCCCGTCAGCTCGGCGCGGACGTCACCCTGCTGCAGGACGACCCCGACCGCGTCAGAAAGGTCCGTGACGCGGCCGGTGGCCGGGGCGTGCCGCTCATCCTGGAAGTCGTGGGCGGCAAACGCTTCCAGGAGAGCCTCGACATGGCCGCAGCGCAGGGCCGCGTCATCGTGATCGGCAACGCCAGCCGCGAGCAGGCCAACCTCCGCCCCGTCGAACTCATGAAACGCAACCTGACCGTGACCGGCCTGTGGCTCACCAGCCTGATGACCGACCATGCCGCCACCGCCGAGGCCGCCCGCGCCCTCAGCGCCCTGGTCGGCAGCGGTCAGGTCACGCCGCAGGTCGGCCCCACCTACGGCCTTGCCGACAGCGCGCGCGCCTTCCAGGACCTGCTCGACCGCAAGACGACCGGCAAGGTCATCATCGAACCCGGCCGCTGAAACAGGCGGGCCATCACCATGGGGGACGCCTGGCGTCCCCCGTCACTCTGGGGCGCGTCCGGGCGGCAGCTTCGCGTTCCGCTCGGCTGAACTCCCGGAGTTCCGCTCAATCCGGTATGGCCTGCATGGGCGTCAGGGCGCACCCTTGCCGGTCGCGTTGAGCAGCGCCACCCCCACCACCACGCACACGATGCCCGCCAGGCCCGTCCAGCTGAACGCCTCACGGTAGTACACCCAGCCGATCAGGGCCGTGAGGGCCGTCCCCAGCAGGACCCAGGGACTCATGCGTGCCCCGGCAACACACGGGGACTCACATGCCCCCTGGCCGCACGTGCACCCGTGCCCGGCCCGCTCCTGCCCACCGTTACCGTTCCGGTCGTTCGCGTCATGCCCTCCACTCTCGCAACTCCCCCGCCCGGACGGCGAGGCGCCCGGCCTGCAGGACGCCCCGGGAGCATGAACTGTTGTCCCCCTATGCACCCGCGCGCGCGTTTGGCAGCATGACGCCATGAACATCCTGAAATTCGCGGGGCGGGCCGCGCTGTCCGCCATCTTCATCCAGAGCGGCATCGACTCGGTCCGGAACCCTGCCGGGCGCGCCCAGATGGTGGAGCGCGCGGGCCTGCCGGAACCGGAACTGCTCACGCAGCTGAACGGCGGCCTGATGGCCGGTGCAGGCACCCTCCTGGCGCTCGGCCTCGCGCCGCGCAGCAGTGCCCTCGCGCTGCTCGCGTCGCTCGTGCCGACCACGGTGGTCGGGCACGCCTTCTGGAACGCCGAGGGGCAGGACCGGCAGGGGCAGGCCGTGCACTTCGCCAAGAACCTCGCCATGATGGGTGCCCTGCTGCTCGTGGTGGCCGACCGGGAATGACGGCGCCCCCCGGCGGCACGCGCAGCCGCCGGGGGTCACTGCTGCGCGGCGGCCGCGTTCAGGCGGTCGCGCGGGCCGTGCCGGACCCGTTCGTGCCGGGGCGGGACAGCAGGTAGTTCTCGACGCGCTCCGCGACGTTCACGAGGTGGTCGCCCAGCCGCTCCAGGCTGCGCGCCATGCGGTTGGCCTTCAGGGCCGCCTGCAGGTCGCGGGGGTTCTCGAGGATGCGCGTGAGGCTGGCGCGCTGCATCTGCTCGTACAGGGCGTCCACCTCCTCGTAATCCAGGCGCATCACCTCGCGCGCGGCCTCCACGTCACCTTCCGTGAAGGCGTACGCGAGGCGTTCGATCATGGTGGCGAGCAGGTTCGTCTGCGGCAGCACGTCCTGCAGCGGGCCGCTGCTGAACACGCCCGCGATGTCTTCCAGGTCGCGCCCGATGTGTCGTCCGTAGTCCCCGGCACGCTCCAGGTCCGTGAGGCTCTTGAAGACCATCAGGTAGAACTTCAGGTCGCTCGCGAGCGGCTGGTAGCGCGCGATGGCGTTCAGGCAGGTTTCCTCCACCTCGCGTTCCAGCGTGTCGAGTTCCCGTTCGAGGGCGTGCGTGCGTTCGGAGAGGCCAGCGTACTGCTGATGCAGGATGGCGTTCCGGATCAGGGCCACCTGCTCCAGCGAGATGCTCAGCATCCGCAGGAAGCGGGCGGTCAGGTCTTGCTGGCTGGCATTGAGGGCATCTCGCATAGATGTAGGTATCTTGACGGTCTTTTATCTGAGGGGTGTCAGATACGAAGAGAAAAACCAGACACTTCTTGAAGAAACACCCGTTCTTTCCGGACCGCCCGGTGCCTCAGCCGAAGCGGCCCGTGACGTACGCCTCGGTGCGCTCGTCGCGCGGGCTGGTGAAGATCTGGTCGGTCTTGCCGTGCTCGACGAGGTCGCCGTTCAGGAAGAAGCTGGTGGTGTCGCTCACGCGCGCCGCCTGGTGCATGTTGTGCGTCACGATCACGATGGTCGTCACCTGCTTCAGGTCGCTCATCAGGTCCTCGATGCGGGCGGTGCTGGCCGGGTCGAGGGCGCTCGTCGGTTCGTCCATCAGCAGGATTTCCGGTTCGACGGCCAGGGCGCGCGCGATGCACAGACGCTGCTGCTGCCCGCCGGACAGGCCGGTGGCGGGCGTCTTGAGGCGGTCCTTCACCTCGTCCCACAGGGCCGCCTGCCGCAGCGAGCGTTCCGTGACTTCCATCAGGGTGGCGTGGTCGCGGATCCCGGCGAGCTTCAGGCCGGAGGTGACGTTCTCGAAGATGCTCATGGTCGGGAAGGGGTTGGGTTTCTGGAACACCATCCCGATGCGGCGGCGGATGGTGACGGCGTCCACGCCGGGCGCGTACAGGTCCTGTCCGTCGAGGCGGATCTCGCCCTCGACGCGCGCGCCGGGCGTGAGGTCGTGCATGCGGTTGATGGCGCGCAGGAAGGTGGTCTTGCCGCAGCCGCTCGGGCCGATCAGGGCGTTGACGCTGCCGCGCTCCACGTTGAGGTTCACTTTCTTCACGGCCTGTTTCTCGCCGTAGTAGATATCGACGTTCTTGGCGGTCAGCAGCTGGGTCATGGGGGTCCTTTGGGGGCCGCGCGGGCCGGTGAGGTGAGGGGGGCGGTGCCGGTGGAGCGGGCCGGGGGTCGGGTCCGGGCGCTTACTTCTTCTGGCGGGTGGCGGAACGGGCGGCCAGGGACGCCAGGAAGATCAGCACGATCAGCACGAGCGACCCGGCCTTCGCCTGATTCTGGTTGATGTCGTAGCTGCTGGTCGCGCCGATGTAGATCTGCAGCGGCAGGGCGCTCATGGGTTTGCTGGGGTCGAGGTTCAGCAGGTTGTTGCCGAACGCCGTGAAGAGCAGCGGCGCGGCCTCACCGGCGACGCGGGCGAGGGCCAGCATGACGCCCGTCACGATGCCGCTGGTGGCGGCGGGCAGCACGATGCTCAGGATGACGCGCCACTGCGGCAGGCCGAGCGCCAGGCCCGCCTCGCGCACGGCGAGCGGCACCAGCTTCAGCACTTCCTCGGTGGTACGGACCACGATGGGGATCATCAGCAGGCCGAGCGCGAGGCCGCCCGCGAAGCCCGAGAAGTGCCGGGTGGTGAGCACCACGAGCGAGTACACCACGAGGCCCACCACGATGGCCGGAATGCCGGACAGCACGTCGCTCACCATACGGATGGTGGGCATCAGGCGGTGGCGGGGGAATTCGGCGAGGAACACGCCGCCCGCGACGCCCACCACGACGCCCACCACGGCCGCGATGAGCAGCATGATGAGGCTGCCGCTGATGGCGTTCAGCCAGCCGCCGCCCGCCTCGCCTTCCGGGGCGGGCACCTTGGTGAAGAAGTCCACGCTGAGCGCCCCGATGCCCTGCGCGGTCAGGTACACGAAGATCCAGATGAGCGGCGCGACGACCAGCAGCGTGCCGAGCGAGATCAGGAAGCCCATGAAGAGGTTGGTGGCCTTGCGGCCGGCACTCAGGCCGGCGGAGCGGGCGGCGCCGCGCTGGAGCGTGCGGGTCATCACTGGATCCCCTTCGGCGTCAGGCGCACGATGATGAGTCGCGCGGAGTAGTTCACGACGACACTCACGAAGAACAGCAGCAGCGCGAGCGCCACGATGCTGGAGCGGTGCAGGGCCTCCTGCGCGTCCCCGAACTGCAGGGCGATCATGCTGGCCATGGTGGCGGTGTTGCCCCAGATGGTCTTCACGAACTCGGGGTTGTTGCCGATGACCATGGCGACGGCGAGCGTCTCGCCGAGCGCGCGGCCCAGCGCGAGGATCACGCCGCCCGTGATGCCGGCCCGCGCGAACGGCAGGATCGCGCCGCGAATCACTTCCCACTTGGTCGCGCCGAGCGCGTACATCGCTTCGCGCTGGTCGCCGGGCACGAGGCGGATCACGTCACGCGCGACGGACGCAGTGTACGGCAGGATCATGATGGTCAGGATGATGATGGCGAGCGCGAGGCCCTGCCCGGTGGGCGCTTCCGGCATGAAGAAGCACGCGAAGCTGTTCTGGCCGTTGCTGTGCAGGGTGCTGCACTGCGTGACGAGGTCCGGGTTGCGGGTGAACAGGAACAGCTGGAAGCTCTGCAGGATGGGTTTCAGCGCGAACAGTGCCCACAGGCCGTACACGACGCTCGGCACGGCGGCCAGCAGTTCCACGAGGTAACTGACGGGATTCGCGAGCCATTTCGGGGCGTACTCGGCCACGAAGATCGCACTCGCGAGGGCCAGCGGGACGCTGATGACGAGCGCCGCGAAGGCCGTGATGAGCGTGCCTGCGATCATGGAGCCCGCCCCGAACTGCTTGGTGACGGGATTCCAGACGGTCTGGGTGAGGAAGCCGAAGCCGAACTCCCGCAGGGCGGGCAGGCTGTCGCGGCCCAGCAGGAAGATGCTGAGCAGGAACACCGCGATGATGATCAGGGACAGGCCGATGATCACGGCACGGAAGACGCCGTCGCCCCGGGAGTTGGGGGACGGTCGTTTGGGGACAGTCAGGGTGTTGGTCATGCGCGGCTCGGCTCCAGACGGGGGCTCATGCTGAACAGTTCACAGGAGGCATGTCATGGGAGGGTCAGGCACCGTGACAAACGCCTCACGTCGGGCCGGTACGGGAAGGGGACGCCCGGCCGCGTGGCCGGACGTCCCCCTGAAGGCGGCGCCTGATCTGTTGGTGCTCGCTCCACTCTGCCGAACTTCAGGCGTTCAGCTCACTCTGGGATCAGAAGCTCTTGCCGCCGTAGGTCATGGTGCCGATGATGGCGCGCGCGCGGCCCTGGGCGGCGCTGGGCAGGGGCGCGTAGTACAGCGCCTCGCTGTAGTCCTGGCCGGTCGTGACGACGTAGTTCAGCATCTTCTTGAGCGCCTTGGCCTGGTCGGCGGTGCGGTTGCCGTACTTCTGGTCCTGGTAGAAGATGGCGTAGCTGAAGGTGCTGATGGGGTACGTGCTGGCGCCACCGGCGTTGGTGAGGCTGATGATGCCGCTGGTGGGGATCACGACGTTCGCGGCGGCGGACTGCACGCCCGCGATGGTGGGCTTGATGTACGCGCCGGTGCGGTTCTGCACGAGGCCGAAGTCGATCTTGTTGTTCAGGGCGTACGTCAGTTCGATGTAGCCGATCGCGCCGGGGGTGCTCTTCACGACGCCGGAGACGCCGTCGGTGCCCTTGGCGCCGAGACCGGTGGGCCACTGGACGCTGGTGGCGCTGCCGACCTTGGTCTTCCACTCGCTGCTGACCTTGCTGAGGTAGTCGGTGAAGACGCCGGTGGTGCCGGAGCCGTCGCTGCGGTGCGCGACCGTGATGGGCAGCGCGGGGAGCTTGACGCCGGCGTTCAGCTTGACGAGGGCCGGGTCGTTCCAGAGCTTGATCTTGCCGAGGTAGATGTCGGCGAGGACCTTGCCGTTGAACTTCAGGTTGCTGTCGACGCCGGGGATGTTGTAGCTGATGACGACCGCGCCCATGGCGACGGGGATGGTGAGGACCTTGCCGGGGTAGCCGTCCACGTCGGCGGCGGGGATCGGCACGTCGGTCGCGCCGAAGTCCACGACGCGGCCCTTCAGCTGGTTCTGACCGGCGCCGGAACCGACCGACTGGTAGTTCACGCTGTCGCCGCTCTTGCCGTACTCGCTGAACACCTTGGTGAAGAGGGGGTAGACGAAGGAGGAACCAGCGCCGGTCAGCGAAGCGGCCGAAGCGGTGGTCACGGCGGTCAGTACGAGGGCGGCGCCCAGGGTCAGGATCTTGTTCACGCCCACATCATGTGATGGGAGTGTCAGGCATACGTCACCCGATTGTCATCGGAGGGTCAGGCGGGAACGCCGAAGGCGGCGTCAGGTTCGTATCACGCGCCGGTCAGGAACGCCCCTGCGGGCACAACTTGAACCCGGTCCAACAGGCGGGGGGCGGTGGTAGCCTCAGCCATGACCCGCCACAGCGATCCTCCCGCCACGGCCACGCCCGCACCGCGCCTCACGCCCGTCACCGGCACCCTGCACGCCCTGCAGGTCCCCATCCCCTACCCGATGGGGTACGTGACCGTCCTGATCGACACGGCCAGCCCCGTCACCCTGATCGACACGGCCCTCGACACGCCCGAGGCCCGGCAGGCCATCGAGGACGGCCTGCACAGCCTGGGCCTGCACTGGGAGAGCATCGAGCGCGTCATCGTGACGCACCACCACCCCGACCATTACGGACTCGCCGGACTGATCGAGGAGCGCAGCGGCGCCACCGTCCACATGCTCGACGTGGACATCGCGCGCGGCGAGCAGTACTGGCACCGCTGGGAGGAATGGCTGCCCGGCCACTCCCGGCACTTCCTCGACCACGGCGTGCCGGAAGCCAGCATGGCCGACCACGACCAGGAGGCGCGCAGGTCCCGCGCGCGCGTACGGCCCGCCACGCGCGTCACGCCGCTGCACGCGGGCGACACCGTGCGGCTCGCGGGGCTGGACTGGGAGGTGCTGTGGCTGCCGGGGCACGCCGACGGGCACCTGGGCCTGTGGCAGGCGGGAGAGCGGCTGCTGATCGCGGCGGACGCGATCCTGCCGCGCATCAGTCCGAACGTCGGCCTGTACGCGTACAGCCGTCCCGACCCGCTCGGCGATTACCTCTCGACGCTCGCCCGCATCGAGGCGCTCGACCCGGCACGCGCCGTGGTCGGCCATTACGGGCCCGTGATGGACGGCGTGGCGGAACGCGCGCGTGAACTGCTCGCGCATCACGCGGAACGCCTGGATCTGCTGCGCGCCTCGCTGGCCGCCACGCCGATGCACGCGTACGACCTGTCGTTCGTGATGTTCCCGCGCGACCTGAGCGTGTCGTCGCGGCGGTTCGCGGTGGCGGAGACGCTCGCGCACGCCGAGTACCTGCGCCTGCACGGCGAGGTGGGGCGCCGCTGGGACGGGCGCAGCTGGGTGTACTTCCGCTGAACGGCCGGGGCCGGGGCCGGGGCTGGAACCGGGGCCGGAGCAGGCAGACCGGAGCGGGCGGGGAAGGCACGGTGGCCCTTCCCCGCCCGCTCTGTGGTCTGCCCTGGCGTGCCCCAGCCCTGCCGGTGGGTTCAGGCGCGGCGGGCGCGGCGGCGCAGTCGCCGTTCGAGGCGCTCCGCGAGGTGTTCGAGCAGGCGCTCACGGCGGCGAACTCGGGTGAGCGGGTTGCGGCGGCGGCCGCGCAGGTACACGGCCAGGCCTTCGGCCAGCAGCAGGTTCCAGTTCAGGTGCTTCACGTCCCTTATTGAGCCAGAACGCTCACGATATCTGATGAGAGTACGCTCAGATGAGCTTGACCGCCACGAGGACCGGCACGGCCACCAGCCGCCGTGCACGCCCCGCACGACGAAAACCCCGCCCGCGCCGCATGCACTATGCTGCACGGCATGACCCAGTCCGAAGTTCAGCCTCGTCCGGAACGTGCCGCTGCCCTCGAAACCCAGCTCTCGGGCTGGAGACGCCACCTGCACATGCACCCCGAGGTGAGCTTCCACGAGCACCGCACGGCCGCGTACATCGCCGCGGAACTGCGCGGCATGACGGGACTGGAGGTCACGCAGCTCACGCCGACCAGCGTGCTCGCCGTGCGGCGCGGCACGCGCCCCGGCCGGACGGTGCTGCTGCGCGCCGACATCGACGCGCTCCCCATGCAGGAGGAGAACAGCTTCGAGTTCGTGTCGCAGAACCCCGGCAGCATGCACGCCTGTGGGCACGACGGGCACACCGCCATCCTGCTCGGCGTGGCGCAGCTGGTCAGCGAGACGCCCGACTGGGACGGGGAGCTCCGCATGATCTTCCAGCACGCCGAGGAGCAGAATCCCGGCGGTGCGGAGGAACTGGTGTTCGGCACGTCCCTGATGGACGGCGTGGACGTCGTGACGGGCCTGCACCTGAACTCGCAGCTGCCGACCGGCGTCGTGGCCGTCAGGGCGGGCGCGTTCATGGCCGCGCCGGACAACATCCACGTCACGGTGCTCGGCAAGGGCGGGCACGCCGCGCACCCGGAGGAGGCGGTGGACCCCATCGCGGTCGGCGCGCAGATCGTCACGAACCTGCAGCACGTCGTGAGCCGGGGCGTGAGCGCCCTGGACGCGCTGGTGGTGAGCGTCACGTACTTCCAGGCGGGCACGACCACCAACGTCATCCCGGACCGCGCCGAACTGAAAGGCACCGTCCGGACCTTCGACGCGGCCCTGCGCGAACGCGCCCCGGAACTCATCGAACGGGTGGTGCGCGGCGTGTGCGAGGCGCACGGCGCACGCTACGAGTTCACGTTCGAGCGCGGGTACCGGCCCCTCATCAACGACGAGCGCGTGGCGGGCGTGCTGCGTCAGGTGGCGCTGGACGTGGTCGGCGAGGCGCGCACGCGCGAGGCGCAGCCCACCATGGGCGGCGAGGACTTCAGCGCGTACCTGCAGAAGGCGCCCGGCGCGTACTTCAACGTGGGGAGCGGCACGCCGGAACTCGCGTCCGACTACCCGCACCACCACCCGCGCTTCACGCTGGACGAGGCCGCCCTGCTGACGGGCGTGCAGATGATGTACGCCGCCGCGAGACGCCTCGCGCACGACTGAACCGGAGGCCCTTCGGTCACGGTTGACGGGCCTTCGTGTCCTCCGGTGTTGATCCGATTCCAGGGATGCCGGAAACAGCAAAGGCACCCTTCTTGGGCAGAACAGCGCCCTGCAGGACGCTTGCCCGCTTCCATCTCCTCCAAACCGTATTTATTTGCACTCGCTTCGCTCGGCTGAACTCTACAAGTTCAGCTCAAAACCGTGTCAGTCGAGGCCGAAGGTGCGGGCGAGGTCGGCGGGCTGCCAGCCTTCGGGTTTGAGCTGTTTGCCGTCGGCGCGGCGCGGACCGGTCGTCTTGAGCATGTTGACGCGGTGAATCTCGGCGAAGGCGGTGTCGGCGTCCACGCCGAGCGCCTGGAGGGCGCCGTACGTGACGTACAGCAGGTCCACCAGTTCGTGCGCCAGGGGCGTCACGTCGCGCGGCCGGGCGTGCGGGTGGTCCGCGAGGATGCGGGCCGCGTCCTGTACTTCGGTCATCTCCTCCTGGAGCAGCGTGAGGCGCAGGGCGAGCACGTCGGGGGTGGGGACGGTGGGCGTGGTGGGGTACACGGTGCCGGTCGCGTGGTGGAAGTCGCGGACGCGCCCGGCGTTGCTGCTTGCGGGGCGGGCGGGCGTGGTGGGGTGGGGGCCTTGCATGCCGTTCAGGGTACGGTCTGTCCGGGAACGTGTGGCCCGGTGGCGGGGGCAGGAACGTTGAAAGGCCCCGCTGGGGGGCCTTCGACGTGGTGGTTGGGTGCGGGTGACTGGGCTCGAACCAATCTGCTGCCTGCTAATCCCGTGAGGGACGGCCCGCTCGCACGCCCGTTGATGAGGTGGGCGACTCCCTCGTGGCCGGGCGCGTGTGGGCGCCGAACCGGAATGAAGTATGCGCGGGAATTGTCAGGAAATCATGGGGGAAGTGACGGGGGGACGTTAAGCCGTATGGCTCATGAAGGGTCGCTCAAGGGGCAGCGGGGTCCGGCCGGGCTTCGGCGCGGGGCGCACGGAGTCTGGTGAACACGGTGGGCGCGAGGGCCGCGACGAGCAGCAGGCTGAGGGCGATCACGCCCAGCCCGGCGCGCAGGCCCAGGAAGTGCGCGACGTACCCGATGAGGGGCGGTCCGGCGAGGAAGCCGAGGTAGCCGAGCGTGGCGACCTGCGCGAGGCCCTGGGCGTTCAGGGCGCGGCCCGCCGAGCCGTACAGGACCGGCACGAGGTTGGCGACGCCGAAGCCCGTGAGGGCGTACCCGGTCACGGCGACCCACGGGCCCGCACCGCCGGACGCGCCGGGCAGGGAGGGCGCGAGGATGGCGAGCAGGACGCCCGCGCCGCTGACGAGGCTGCCGCCAAGCATCAGGGTCGTCTCGCCGTGGCGGCTCCGCCAGCGGTCCCCGAAGATCCGGGCGAGCGTCATGGCGAGCGTGAAGGCGGTGTACCCGGCCCCGGCGAGGCCGCCGCCGACCTGCAGCACGTCGCGGAAGTACAGGCCGCCCCAGTCTCCGGTCGCGCCCTCGCCGAGCATGCCGAGGAAGCACAGCAGCCCGAGCGTGAGGACGGCGGGGCTGAGGTGCAGGCGTTGCCGCAGGGTGGATGGCCCGCCGGTGGGGGCGGGGTCGTGCCGGTCCCAGGAGCGCGGGAGGAGGTGCGGGCCGCTCGCGAGGAGCAGGGCGAGCGACACGGCGAGGACCGCGAGGACGTGCGTCCAGGTGCCGACGTGCGCGGCGAGCAGCACGCTGCCGAGCAGGGCGCCGCCGAGGTTCCCGAACGAGAACCACGCGTGGAAGCTGGACAGGACGGGGCGGTCCATCTGGCGTTCCACGGCGACGCCCTGGGCGTTCATGGCGACGTCCATGGCGCCGTTGGTGAGGCCGACGGCGGCGAGCGCGAGGCACAGCAGCGGCAGGCTGGGCGCGAGGAAGGGCAGGGGGAGACTCAGGCAGAACAGCAGGCCGAAAAGGCGGGTGACGGCGGCGCTGCCGTGCCGGGCGATCCAGGGGCCGCTGAGCGGCATGCTGAACATGCTGCCGACGGCGATGAACAGGATGGCGGTGCCGACCTGCGCGTCGCTGAGGTGCAGGCGGTCGCGCACGTCGGGGATGTGCAGGACCCAGGTGGCGAGCACGAGGCCGTTCACGAGGAAGGTGGTGGAGGTCGCGGCGCGCGGGGTGAAGGGGTGGGTGGGGGCGGGCGGGGTGTCGGTCATGGGGCCTCGGGGGTGGGTGGGCGGGGACTGGACCGGCGGGCGAGCGTGTGCGGCGGAGCGCGGCCGGAGTTACGAACGGAAGTGCGGCGGCGGGACTGAAACGATTCAGACGGGGTTGGCCAGATGGTAGCATTCAGGCATGGCCCCTGCCAGCACCTCCCCCACCACCCCGGCGGCGGCCCCCTCCCCCGCGCGCCGCGTGACCCTCAAGGACATCGCGCGCGCCCTGCACGTCTCCCCCGCCACCGTCAGCAACGCCTACAACCGCCCGGACCAGCTCTCCCCGCAGCTGCGCGCCCGCATCCTCGAAACGGCGCAGGCGCTCGGATACAGCGGCCCCGACCCGCTCGCCAGCAGCCTGCGGCGCGGCCGGGCCGGCGCGGTCGGCGTGGTGTACGACGCCACCCTCAGCTACGCCTTCGCGGACCCCGCCGCGTCCCTGTTCCTGGGCGGCCTCGCCCGCGCCCTGGAACCGCAGGGGCTGGGCCTGCTGCTCATCCCCAACCCGCACCTCCCGCCCGCCCCGGACGACACCGCGCCGCAGGCCGCGCCGCTCGGCCGCGTGCAGAGTGCCAGCGTGGACGGCTTCATCGTGTACTCCGCGTCGGACGGCAGCGACCTGCTGCGCACCGTGGTGGGGCGCGGCCTGCCGACCGTGCTCGTCGACCAGTCGCCGATGCCGGGCGCCGCGCACATCGGCATCGACGACGCGGGCGGCGCGCGCGAGGCCGCCCGGCACCTGCTGGACCTCGGGCACCGGCACGTGGGCGTGCTGAGCCTGGAGTTCGGACCGTCCGTCACGCCTGCCCCCGGCGCGGGCGCGCCGCGCGGCACCGCCACCCCGGAACGCGAGGCGGCCATCACGTACCGCACCACCGCGCAGCGGCTCGGCGCGTACCGGGACGTGGCCGGACAGCAGGGCGGCGTGACGCTGTACGTGATGGAGGCGCAGGACAACACCCCGCAGGAAGGCGAACGCATGGCGCGCGAACTGCTGCAGCTGCACCCCGGCATCACCGGCCTGCTGTGCATGAGTGACGTGCTGGCGCAGGGCGCGCTGGGCGCGGCGCGTCACCTGGGGCTGGCCGTGCCGGGCGACCTGAGTGTCGTCGGGTACGACGACGTGCCGAGTTCCGCCGCGCTGGGCCTGAGCAGCGTGCACCAGCCGACCGCGCAGAAGGGCGAACTGGCGGGCCGGGTGCTGCTGGAGGTCCTGAACGGCGGGCCGCCGCGTGAACTGGTGCTGCCGACCGTGCTGGTGCCGCGCGAGAGCAGCGGTCCCGTCCGGACGGGGTAGGCCGCACGGCACAGGCCACGCAGGCGAGCTCCGGCGCGGCCCGTCGCCTTCGGGTTTCTTTCGGAGCTTTCGGGACTTTCAGTGAAAAAAGGGCCGCTGGCGCGCGGCCCGGCGCGGCACGCCGCGCTTTACAGCCCCCGCCCACCCCTGTACGCTGAACGCAATGAAGATTCTGGTGACAGGCGGAGCAGGGTACATCGGATCGCACACGGTCCGCGCCCTGATGGCGGCGGGACACAGCGTCGTGGTGCTCGACAACCTCAGCAGCGGCAACGCCCGCGCCCTGCCGGACGGCGTGCCGCTCGTGCGCGCCGACCTGCTCGACCTGCAGGCCGTGCAGGACACCCTGACCACGCACCAGCCGGACGCCGTGGTGCACTTCGCCGCCCTGATCGAGGTGGGCGAAAGCATGAGCCAGCCGGGCCGCTACTACCGCAACAACGTCGTCGGGAGCCTCAACCTGCTCACCGCCATCGCCGCGACCCGCAAGATCCCCGTCGTGTTCAGCAGCACCGCCGCCCTGTACGGCGACGCCGAGGTGAGCCCCATCCCCGAGGACGCGCCCAAACAGCCCACCAGCGTGTACGGCGAGACGAAACTCATGACCGAGCAGATGATCGTGGCCTTCGAGCGCGCGCACGGCATCCGCAGCATCCGCCTGCGGTACTTCAACGTCTGCGGCGCCCTCCCGGACGGCAGCATCGGCGAGAACCACGCCAACAAGACGCACCTGATCGAACTGGCGCTCCTCACGGCGCTCGGGCAGCGCGAGAAGATGATGATCTTCGGGGACGACTACCCCACCCGCGACGGCACCTGCATCCGCGACTACATCCACGTCCTCGACCTCGCCGACGCGCACGTCCGGGCCGTCGAGGCGCTGCAGGAAGGCAGCGGCGACACCGCGTACAACGTGGGCCTGGGGCACGGCTTCACGGTGCGCGAGGTGCTGGACGCCGTGGACGAGGTGCTCGCCGATTCCGGCCAGGGCCCCCTGAAACGCGAGCTCGCGCCGCGCCGCGCGGGCGACCCGCCCTCCCTGGTCGCCGACTCCGCCCGCATCCGCGCCGACCTCGGCTGGACGCCGAAGTACACGGACCTGAAAGGCATCATCGAGACGGCGTGGGCCTGGCACCGCACGCACCCGCACGGCTACCAGGACTGACCCGGAGCGGCTCCCCCACCCCCTGCACTGACCGCATGACGACACGGGCCACGATGCACGGCAGGGCAGCGTGACGGACGCGCGCCCCTCCCGGCTGCGCCTGCGCGGCCTGAGCCTGAAGCGCGAACAGCCCGCGTACTCCGTGTCGTTCGCGGGCGCGGACGCCGTGCAACGCCTGCACCGCCTGACGCAGCCGGACGCGGAACGCCTGCTCAGCGTGTGCGCCGTGTCGCTCAGCCTGTACCCGGCGTGGGAGCGGCGCGACTGGGTGATGCCGGACCCGGAAGCGGCCGTCCGGGTGCACGGCGGGCACTTCCTGGACCTCTCGGCGCTCGCGCTGCGGCTCGGCGGCGTGCAGCACGAGGCCGGACGGCACAGTTACCTGCACGGCCCGAGCGGACTGGCGTTCGCGGCGCATCAGGACGCGGCCGGGCAGGTGACGCTGGTGCTGGGCGGCACGAACTCCAGCCACACGGACAGCCAGCCGCGCACCTTCCCCGCCGAGGTGCAGCAGCTGCAGGCAGACGTGCTGAACGTGGTGGGACGCGTGCCGCGCCTGTACCGGACGGCCGACACGCTCGCCCTGCTGCTGCGCGACGAACTGGCCCGCGAGCGGCACGGCCACCCGCCCGGACGGCGCCTGATGCTCACGGGCCACTCGCTGGGCGGCGGGCTCGCGCAGTACGCGGGCCTCATGAACGGCCTGGACGTGCTGGCCTTCAGTCCGGCGGCACTGGGGCGCGGCGTGCTGGCCCTGCTGGACGAGACGGGCCGCCTGAACGACCCGGCGCGCGTGCGGCGACAGGTGCGGTCGGTGGCCCTGTCGGGCGACCCCGTGCCGACCATCGGGAACGCGTGGCTGCAGTCGAGCGTGGTCGGCGAGCACCTGCGCCTGCCGCTCGCGCCGGACCTGCCGCGCTCCCGCTACGCGAGCAGCCACGGGCAGATCTACCCTCACCTGCTCGCGCACCTGCGGGCACGCTGGCCGGACCTGCCGGACGCCGTCCGCGAACAGGCGCAGACGCCCACCCCGGACGAGACAGCGCGGCCGGACCCTCCGGGCACGCCGGACCCCGCGCCGCCCGACACCCCCTGAACGCGAACGAACCCCCGGCGAGCGCCTGGGGGGGTCATTCATCGCCGAAACTCGCGGCGCGCCGTGCAGCTGCGGGTCATACGGTTTTGAGCTGAACTCTTGGAGTTCAGCCGAGCGAAGCGAGCACCAACAAGTACGGTGTTGAGGAGATGGAAGGGATGTCGGTGCTGTTTCCGGCAGCCCTGCAATCGGATCAAAACCGTATCAGTTCGCGCCGACCGCCCGGTCCTCTTCCAGCTCGGCCCCGAGTCCGTGGTCGAGGACGGCGGTCACGTCGGGGTACTCGATGATCTGGAAGCGGCTGTTGCGGATGGCGGGCCGGAACCCGGCGTCGTGCGCGATCCGCACGAGTTCGCGCACGGTGGCGTGGTGGCGGTTGTGGTTCCCGGCGGCACTCACGACGTTCTCTTCGAGCATGGTGCTGCCCAGGTCGCCCGCGCCGTAGTACAGCGCGGCCTGCGCGACCTTGAAGCCCTGCGCGGGCCATGACGCCTGAATGTTGGGGATGTTGTCGAGGGCGATGCGGGCGATGGCGAGCTGCTGCAGGTACTCGTGCGCGCTCGCGCCGGGCGCCTTGCCGTGCAGGCGGGTGTTCTCGGTCTGCAGGGTCCACATGGCGAAGCCGGAGAAGCCGTTCCCGCCGTACGCGGCGAGGGCCTTGTCCTGCTGGTCGCGGATCTTGAGGAGGTGGCTGGCGCGCTGCGCGTGGCTCTCCCCGAAGCCGATCACCATGGTGCTGATGGTGTACAGGCCCTTGCGCTGCGCGGCGTCCAGGATGCGGAACCAGTCGTCGCTGCGGATGCGGGCGGGCGCGGCCTTGGCGCGCACGTCGTCCTCGAGGATTTCGCCGCCCGCGCCGGGCAGCCCGTCGAGGCCCGCATCGATCAGGGTGTCGAGCAGCTCGTCGAGGCTCAGCCCGAAGGTCTTCTCCATGAAGAGGACCTCTTCGGGCGAGAAGGCGTCGATGCGGATGCTGGGGTGGTGCGCCTTGATGTGGCGCAGCAGGCCCGTGTAGTAGTCCAGGCCGAGGGCGGGGTTGACGCCGCCCTGCATCAGGATGCGGGTGCCGTTCACCGCTTCGAGTTCGGTGATCTTGGCGCTAATCTGGTCGTAGTCGAGGGTGTAGCTGTCCTTCTGGCGGGGCGTGCGGTAGAAGGCGCAGAAGTTGCAGCCGACGTTGCAGACGTTGGTGTAGTTGATGTTGCGGTCGATCAGGAAGCTGACGGTGTCGGCGGGGCTGCGCTGCAGGCGCAGTTCGTGTGCGACGGCGGCCACGTCGGGGAGCGGCAGGTCGTACAGCGCGGTGATCTCCGCGTGGCTGAGGCGCTCGCCGCGTGCGGCGCGGTCGAGGATCGCGGCGCCGTCCAGCACGTCGGTGCCGGGGACCGCGGGAGTGTGGTGGCTGGTCATGGCTTCATGCTACGCCTGCCGGGCGGGACGAAGGGGAAGGGGTGCTACCGTGCCCGTGACGCGGGGGGCCGGGGCCGGGGCAAGGGCCGGACTGACCGGGGGCGGCGGGGCGCGTGCGTGCCCTCCGCACGGCGGGCGGCCCGGCGGCATCTTCCGGTGCGGGCGGGCCGGGCGGGCGCTACGCTGGGCGGCATGACGGCTGTCCTGTCCGGTGCGCGCGGGTCGTGGGTGTCGTGGCTGCCGGTGCTGCTGCCGTTCGTGGCGCTGGGGGCGCTGCCGTGGACGGTGTGCCTGGCCCTGAGCGTGGCGCTGGCCGTGTCGCGCGTCAACGAGGACGCGGAGGCACTGGGCGGGGCGCTCGTGCTGCTGGCCGCGACCGCCGCGACGCTGCCGGTGCTGTTCGGCACGTCGCCCGACCGGTTGCCGCGCGCCGGGGAGTGGTTCGTGGCGGGCGCGCTGCTGGGCGGCGCGGCCCTGTGGTCCATGCGGCGCATGGCGGTCGGGGAGCGGCGGGCGCTGCTGCCGGGCCTGCTGGTGCTGCTGGTGTGGCCGAGCGTGCCGGGCCTGCTGGCGTTCGTGCTCTCGGCGCTCGGCATGGGCGGCGGGCGGGGCAGCGTGACGCGCTCCCTGTGGCCAGCGCGCCGCGTGACGGGTCCGGTGCTGGTCCTGCTGGCCGTGGTGGGCGTGGCGGGCGCGCTGCTGGCGGGCGTGCTGCCCGGCCCGCCGCCCGCCCTGAGCGCCGGGAGCACCGTGCGGCTGCCGCCCGCGCCCGCAGGCGCCCGGACGCAGGCCGCACCGCAGGAGCGTGCCCCCGCACCCATCACCCGGGCCGCCAGGTCCGGTGGAGCAGCCCGCCGCCCGATGCCGGAGGAGCTGCCGCTGCTGCGCGCGCTGGTCCCGGTGAGTGGCCTGCTGGCGGCGGTGTGCCTGGTGCTGCTGACGCAGCGGGCGCGCGTGAAGCGCGGCGGGCGGCGCAGCACGTGGCTGGACGCGGCCGCGCTCCTGGGCCTGCTCGGCGCGCTCCTGATGGTGGGCGTGTACGGGGCGGGCACACGGTCCGGCACGCTGGCCGCCCCTCCCGGCGCGCAGGCCGGGCAGGACCCGGCGGGCCGGGCACACACCAGGGAGCAGGCTTCCGCAGGGCAGGACGGGGCCGCGCGCCTGAATCCCGCGGTGCTGCTCATGAACGTGGGGATCGTGGCGTCGGCGGTGTTCCTGGCGGCGGCGACCCTGTACCTGCTGCACGACGCGCACCTGAACCGCGCCTCCCGCAGTTCGGCCGTGCCGGACGGCATGCCCGCCGGGGGCAGCGCGCCGCCGCTGCCGCCACTGCACCGGGTGCGGCTGGCGTGGCGGGCGCTGGAGGACGCGCTGGGCGAGGTGGGCCTGCCGCGCCTGCCGAGCGAGACGCCGCACGAGTACGCGCGGCGCGTGACGGTCCGGCACCCGGACCTGTCCGGACCGCTCTCGACGCTGGCGGCCCTGTACGCGCCCGTGCGGTACGGCGGGCAGCTCAGCGAGCGCGACGCGGGCACGGCCGAGGAGGCGGTGAGCGCCGTGCGGCACGCCCTCCCCTGACCGTCCACGCTCCCCGCCGCCCCTCCCCTGCCCCGTCCCTGCCCTCATTCCTGACCGTTCCCCCGGAGTTCCCATGACGCAGTCTGACCTGACCCCGCACGCCCAGCACCCCGCCAGCCCGCACCCTTCCGCCCGGGCGACCTTTCAGGAGCGCGTGCTGCGCAACGTCTCGACCGTCCTCGTCGGCAAGGAGGGCGTGACGCGCCTCGCGCTGGCAGGCATCCTGGCGGGCGGGCACATCCTGCTGGAGGACGCGCCCGGCACCGGCAAGACCATGCTGGCCCGCGCGCTCGCCGTGTCGCTCGGGCTGGGCTTCAAGCGCGTGCAGTTCACGCCGGACCTCCTCCCGAGCGACGTGACGGGCGTGAGCGTGTACCAGGACGGACGGTTCGTGTTCGTGCCCGGCCCGATCTTCACGGGCGTGCTGCTGGCCGACGAGATCAACCGCGCCACCCCCAAGACGCAGTCGGCGCTGCTGGAAGCGATGGGGGAAGGGCAGGTGTCGGAGAGCGGCGTGACGCACACCCTCCCGCAGCCGTTCGTGGTGGTCGCCACGCAGAACCCCATCGAGTTCGAGGGCACGTACCGCCTGCCGGAAGCGCAGCTGGACCGCTTCCTGCTGCGCCTGTCGGTCGGGTACCCGTCGCAGGACGACGAGGCGCAGATGCTGGCACGGTTGCAGGAACGCCACCCCATCGGCACGCTGCAGGCCGTCGCGGGACCGCAGGACCTGCTGCAGGCCCGCGCCCGCGTGCGCGGCGTGCGCGTCGCGCCTGAACTGCGCTCGTACATCGCGGGCCTCACCGCGCGCACGCGGCAGCACCCGCAGGTGGCGCTGGGCGGCGGGCCGCGCGCCAGCCTCGCGCTTCAGGCGGTCGCGCAGGCGCTCGCGCTGCTGGACGGGCGGGACTTCGTGACGCCCGACGACCTGAAACTCGCCGCGCCCGCCGTGCTCGCGCACCGCCTGAGCCTGCACACCGAGGCGCGCCTGACGGGCGTGCGCCCGGAAGACGTGGTCGCGCAGGTCCTCATGGACCTGCCGGTCCCGGTCGAGTCGCCCGTCCCCGCCGCCCCGGCGGGCGGGCCGCTCCCTTGAGCGCGCTCGGGCTGGGCTTCGCGCTGCTGCTGCTGCTGCTCGTGTGGGGCACGTGGAGCGCCTGGCGGATCCCGCCGCACGTCACCCTGCGGCGCGACCTGCCGGGCCAGGGCTTCGCGGACGACCGCGTGCCGCTCACCACGCACCTCACGGTGCGCGCCGCCCTCCCCACCCGCGTGCGCCTGGAGGACCCCGCGCCGCTCACGGTGGTGCCGGACGTGCCGTTCAGCGCGGGCGGCCTGGTGTGGGGCGAGACGAGCACGGTCTTCCCGACGGAACTGACCCTCAACCGGCGCGGCGTGTACCGCTGGGAGGGCGCGCGCCTGCAGTGGGCGGACCCGTTCGGGCTGTTCTGGCGCAGCGTGACGCTCCCGCACCCCACCACGCTGGAGGTGTACCCTGGCACGCACGGCCTGCGCCTCCCGAACCTGCTGCGCCCCCTGCTGTCCGAGGGGACGCTCACACGCACGCTGGGCCTGGACGACCCCATCAGCCTGCGCGGCGCGCGACCGTACCTGCCGGGAGACCCGCCGGGCCGCGTGCACTGGCGACTGTCGGCCCGGACGGGCGACCTGATGGTGCGCGAACTGGAACGCACCGCGTCCAGCAGCCTGCACCTGCACCTCGACACCTGCGGTTCGGGCGTGTACGTGGAGAGCGCCGTGCGGCTCGCGGCGAGCCTCGTGCAGGAGGCGCTCACGCTGCACCTGCCGGTCGCGGTGAGCAGCGGGGACCGTGCAGGCAGCAGTCCGTCCGGCAGCACGCCCGAAGCGCTCCGGCACGCGCTGAGGGTGCTGGCCGAGGTGCGCGCCACGTCCGGGCCGCCCGCAGCGCTCGCCCTGCCGCGCGCGGGCAGCAACCTGATCGTCGTCACGCAGAGTGCGCACCCGGACCTGCTCGCTGCGGCCGTGCGTGCCCGCGCCCGCGCGAGCCGCGTGGTGATCGTGGCGGTACCGGAGGGCTTCTACCTGGAGCCGGGCGAGTCGCCCCGGCGGCAGTGGGTGGGCCTGCCCGACACGGTCCGCGAACTGGAACGCCAGGCGGGCATCCTGGCGGGCGCGGGCGTGCTGGTGTACGTGCTGCGCGGCGACATGAGCGTCCTGCGGCTCGGGTAGGGGCCGCGCGGACGGCGGGCCGTAAACGTTTCTTGCGGCGCCGTTCACGCAGGGACTCGCCCGGCAGGTTAGCGTCAGGTATGAGCGATACCGAACGCACGCAGCAGACGATCCCCGAGACCGCCGAACCCCAGCGTCAGGGCCAGCAGCAGGACGTGAACGTGCCGGAGGAGACGCCGAACCTGCAGTCCGCGCCCGAAACGGCGCAGAACCGCGGCGAGGACGCCCTCGACGTGGCGCTGCAGGGCAGCATGATCACCAGCGATCCGCCCAGCAGCCTGATGCCCGAAGACGGCGAGGAGTAATCCAGCCGACCCCCGACATGCGTGAGTGAAGCGCGCGCCGGGGCAGCGTCCAGCAGAGCGCGGCGACCCTTCAGTGGTCGCCGCGCTTCCTGCTGCCGCCCGTTCAGCGGCTCCGGGACGCGCCTTTCTGCGCGGTGGGTTTCGGGACGAACACGAGGGCGTTGGGGACGCTGCGGCTCCAGACGGTGTTCAGGTACCCGCCCGCGTTCAGGTAGCCGCCCGTGACGTACACGGTGGCGCTGCTGCCGCTGTCGAGGCGCATGGCGCTGCTCACGCCGGCGTTCAGCAGGGCGCGCGCGAAGTCGCCCGGCGTGCCGCTGCTCAGGAACGCGATGCCGCTCTGCGTGCCGACCGTCACGAAGGCCACCTGCCGGGTGGCGCGCCAGATGCCGCCGGACGTGTCGAAGCCCTCACGGACGGGATCCAGCACGAGTTTCCCGGCGGACACCAGCAGCGGCCCGGCGGCGAGCGCCTCCTGCATGCCGTCCCAGCCGGGCGTCTGCCAGTTGAGGGTGTACGTCAGGGGGCTGCCGCTGGGCAGCGTCAGCTGCGGGTAGCGGGCGGGGTCGAAGGTGACGGTGAAGTCGCCGACGCCGGGCGTGAACCGGCCCGTCATGGCGCGCGCGACCGTGCCGCCCGCGCCCGTCCCGCCGAGGCCCGTGCCGCCGCGCAGCACCAGCGTGGTGAGGGAGTCCGCGCCGACGCCGGTACGGCCGTCACCGACGAAGGCCGTGACCCAGGCGGGGTTCGGGCGGGCGCTGACGCTGTTCACGGTGAGCTGCACGCCGCTGCCGTTCAGGACGTAGCGCGGGCGGGGGTAGCCGAGACGGGGCGTGCCCTGCGCGTCCAGGCCGAGCGTGGCGCGGCGCTCGAGGCTGGGGGCGAGCATCAGGCCGCCCTGCGCGACGAGGTCCACCGGCAGGCTGCTGGCCGGGTCGAAGTACCCGCCGTTCACGCCGGCCACCCCGCCGCTCGTGCGGACGAGGTCCGCGACGCCCGACGAGCGGCCGAGGGGGGCCGTGACGACTTTCGGGACGTAGCGGTCGTCGAAGGTCAGGAGGCTGAGGCCGCCCAGGCGGCGGAGCGTGACGCCGTCCGGGAGGGCGTCCGTGCGGACGGGCGGGGGGACGCTCGTGTCGATGTTGGTGGTGGTGTCGATCACCACGCGGTACGGGTCCTGCAGGGTGAAGATCTCGCTCGCGCCGCCGGACGTGTCGAGGCGGACGCTGCTGCCGGTCGCGCCGAGCGACACGCCGAGGTCGTCGCCGGATTCGAGCTTCTGGGTCTGCGGGGCGCCGCTCACGCCGGGCAGGGTGAGGGTCAGGCCGCTGCGGTCGCGCTGCACGGTGTACGTGGCGGGCGCGTTGAATTCCAGCACGACGCGCTGCAGTTCGATGTTGCGGTCGAGGGTGCGGCTGCTGCGGACGCTGGCGAGGGTCGCGACGGGCGTGAACGGCAGGGCGGGCGGCGCGGGCGGGGTGGGTTGTGCCGGGGTGGGCTGCGGCGCGACCGGTGGTGGCGTGGCGGGCAGGGGTGTGGTCGGAAGCGGAGTGGTCGGCAGGGGCGTGGTGGGCAGGGGCACGGCAGGCTGGAGTCCGGGCGTGACCGGCAGCGCCGACGCGGGCGCGGCCGGGACCGTCCCCGCCACCGACGACGCGAGCGGCACGAAATCCAGCAGGTCCGGCGTGTCTGCCAGCGGACGCACGCCCAGCGCCAGCAGCACCGACACCGCCACGTGCACGCTCCCGTTGTACGACTGCGGGACCGGCAGGACCGGCGGCACGGCACTCAGGCCCGACGCCGCCCAGCGCCCTCCCTGAAAGCTCAGGACGGCACCCCCGTACGACAGCGACAGCAGCCCGTCCGTGTTCCGTACCGTGACGCCCAGGCGCGGCAGGAACCACACCGGCAGGCCCTCCACGTTCCCGTCCAGCGGCTTCGTCTCGATCCTCGGACTGGTCAGCACGCCCGCCAGCGCGACCGGACGGGCCGCCGCCATGCCCGGCAGCAGGACACCCACGGAAAGGACGGCACTCAGCAGCGATGGACGGAAGGGGACGACGGGGCGCTTCACGCGGGGCAGTGTAGCGGCCCCCCCCACCAGGGCGGGTGAGGCATGTGTGGGCCGTGAGATATCCGTCAACGCCCGGAGGTGCCGGGGACTATACTCGTTCCAACATGATCGAACCCTCCCTCGCGCTCTACGGTGAAACCTTCGACAAGGTGGAACAGCACCTGGACGAGCTCCTGGCGGCCACCGGAGTGCGTTACTGCCTGCTGGTGGACCGCAAGGGCTTCGTGCTCTCCCACAAGGAGGCGCTGTGGGCGCCCCGCCCACCCGCGCTGGACAGCGTGGCGACCCTCGTGGCCGGCAACGCTGCCGCGACCGGCGCGCTCGCCAACATGCTCGGCGAGAGCACCTTCTCCGAACAGATCCACCAGGGCGAGAAGGGCGTGCTGTACGTGGAATCGGTCGGCGACAACGCCCTCCTCACCCTGATCTTCGACTCCAGCGTCCCGCTGGGCCGCGTCAAGGTGTACGCCAAGAAGACCATCGCCGTCGTGGCCGGCCTGCTCAAGACCCTGCAGGACGTGCCCGCCGTTTCCTTCGATCAGAGCTTCAGCCAGAGCGCCTCGGCCCTGCTCGACGACCTGCTCGGCTGAGGTACAGGCCCAATGGAGAAGCGTTCATGAGCACCATCAACTTTGCGGCACGCGAAATCAACTGCAAGATCGTGTACTACGGTCCCGGCATGTCCGGCAAGACCACCAACCTCAAGCACGTCTTCTCGAAGGTGCCGGACCACCTGCGCGGCGAGATGATCAGCCTCGCCACCGAGGACGAACGCACCCTGTTCTTCGACTTCCTGCCGCTCGACCTGGGCTCCGTGCAGGGCTTCAAGACGCGCTTCCACCTGTACACCGTGCCCGGACAGGTGTTCTACAACGCCAGCCGCAAACTCATCCTGCGCGGCGTGGACGGCATCGTGTTCGTCGCCGACAGCGCCCCCAACCGCCTGCGCGCCAACGCCGAAAGCATGCGCAACCTGCGCGAGAACCTCCTCGAGCACGGCCTGGACATCAAGACCATTCCCATGATCCTGCAGGTCAACAAGCGCGACCTGCCCGACGCCCTCCCCATGGAAATGATCCGCGCCGTCATCGACCCGAAAAACGAACTGATGATGACCGAAGCGAGCGCCCACGAAGGCCGGGGCGTCTTCGAGACGCTGAAGGCCGTCAGCAAGATGGTCCTCGAACGCCTCTCGCAGCCCACCTGAACCTCAGCATGACGCGCGGTCCCGGCTGAACACCCGCCGGGACCGCGTTTTTCTTCGTGCTGCTCAGGTCGGTCGCAGGAGATACCCCGTCGTGGTCCAGCCGACTTCCGCCCAACGGACCAGTACCTCGTTCAGGTCCGCCACCTGTCTCGGTGCGAACCACGCCTGCGACTCCTTATGGAATACCCATCCGTCCCCGAGTGAGAGTGCCGCGTGCTGGACGGCGCCGTCTGCGTCTCTCCATACGAGAATCGTTCCATGGCCGCTCAGGTCGTCTGCCGGGCGGGTCCGTGCGTCGAGCCAGCGCTGGAAGGGCGGGCCGTGCATCCACACGCGCGCCACGCCCGTGACCCCACAGGCCGCCATGACGGTCCCCAGGCAGTTAGGTCCGCTGTCTGCGGCGAACGTCCCCATCAGGGCCTCCAGTGCCGGGAAGTGTTGCCGCAGGGCCTGCCGTTGTGAATCTGTTAATTCCTGCCGCCTGCACGGGAGCCGGTCGTCCTCCACAAACGCCTGCAGGCGTTGCCAGCGGTCCTGTGGCGTCCGTGCCCACCACGTGAGGGGCCATTCGTTGTGCAGGAGGCCCGTGCATGGATCCTCTGTGACTCTGCCGCGCCGGAAGCTGCGCTGCTCACGCAGCACCTCCTGCTGCAGGTCTTCCGAGAGGGTGTGCCAGCCGGACTCGTCAAGTTGAACCGTCCAGGTGGCGTCCGGAGGGGAGGCATACAGGCCGAAGGTGTCGATCACGGACAATGGCATGTGGTGCGTGTGCAGTTCATGCCGCTTCCATGGCGCCAAGTGCGGTAACCGTGCGGCCAATGCATCCGACAGCAGGAACGGTTGCACGTCTGGCACGAACCACGATTCCCAGCGGGCCTGCACGTCCGGCGGCAGCGGGATGCTCAGCAGCGTGCGGCCTCGTGGAGACATAAGGCAGTCTATCAGTGCGTGTCGGCCGGGCGTTCCAGGGTGAGGCGGGCGGCGGTGAGGGTGAAGCCCGCGCGGTGCGCGTTGCGTTCGCTGGCGCTGCCGGGGACGGTGAGGAGGGCGGCGTGCGTGGCGCAGCGTTCGGCGGCGGCGTGCAGGCGGGCGTGCAGCAGGGCCGTCTGCGCGCCCCGGCCGCGGTCGCCGGGGAGGGTGGCGGCACTGAAGAGCCACGCGACGTGCCCGAGGACGGTCAGGGCGGCGGCGGCCACCGGTCGGCCGTGCCGTTCGGCGAGGTGGAACTGCGTGTGGGGGCGCGCGGCAGTGCGGGCCATGATGGCCTCGCTGCCGGGACCGAAGGCGAGGGTGGTGAGGTGGGCGAACTCGTCGGGCGTGGCGTGCCGGGTGCGGATCTCGCCGGGGGGCGTGACCGGGACGTCGTCCGGCAGGACGGGGCGGGCGTGCAGGTGCAGCATCTGCGTGAGCCGGTACCCGCGCGCGGCCAGGGTGGCATGGTCCGTGAAGTGCGAGTACACCGAGAGGCGGGACGGCAGGCCGTGCCCGGCGTAGAAGTCCTCCACGGCCGCGAGCACCTGCGCGTCCGCGTGCCTGCCGAAGCCGCTGGCCGCGTTGACGGGCAGGCCGGGTCCGGCGTACACGGCGCGGACCGGGCCGAAGGTGGCGACCTGACCGCCGTACAGCGCCTGGTGGAGCGAGTCGGCCGTTTCGAGTTCGCCGGTCAGGTCAGGCGTCATGCGGTGCGGGCGGGGTCACTCGGTCTTGCTCTTGTGCGCGTCGGGGGCGGCGCCGATGCTGACGGTCTTGGTGTTCACGAATTCGTGGATGCCGTGACGGCTGAGTTCGCGGCCGAACCCGCTGGCCTTCACGCCGCCGAACGGCAGGCGGGGGTCGGAGGCGACCATGCTGTTGATGAAGACCGACCCGGCTTCGAGGTCGCGGGCGAAGCGGGCGCGTTCGGCGTCGTCGTTCGTCCAGGCGCTGCTGCCCAGTCCGAAGCGGGTGGCGTTCGCGACGCGGATCGCTTCCTGCTGATCCGGCACGCGGAAGATGAGGGCGACCGGTCCGAAGACCTCCTCGCCGTACACCTGCATGTCGGGCGTGAGGTCGCTCAGGGCGGTGGCGGGGTAGTAGTTGCCCTGCCCCTGCGGGATCTGGCCGCCGAGGAGGACGGTGGCGCCCTTCTGCACGGCGTCCTGCACGAGGCCGTGCACTTCGTCGCGGATGGCGGGCGTGGCGAGCGGGCCGATGTCGGTGGTGTCCTGCATGGGGTCGCCGAGCGTGAGGGCGGCGAGGCCGTCCACGAAGCCGTTCACGAAGCGGTCGTAGATGGCTTCGTGCACGATGAAGCGTTTGGCGGCGATGCAGCTCTGGCCGTTGTTGATGGTGCGGGCGGTGACAGCCGTCTTGACGGCGAGGTCCAGGTCGGCGCTCGGCATGACGATGAAGGGGTCGCTGCCGCCGAGTTCCATCACGCTGGGTTTGATGGCGGCTCCGGCGGTCCCGGCGACGCTGCGTCCGGCGCCTTCGGAGCCGGTGAGGCTGACGGCCTTGACGCGGTCGTCCTTGAGGATGGCTTCGATGCTGCGGCTGCCGACGAGGAGTGTCTGGAAGACGTCCTGCGGGAATCCGGCCTGCTGCATGACGCTCTCGATGGCGAGGGCGCAGCCGGGGACGTTGGAGGCGTGCTTGAGGAGGCCGACGTTACCGGCCATGATGGCGGGCCCGATGAAGCGGAACACCTGCCAGTACGGGAAGTTCCAGGGCATGACGGCGAGGACCACGCCGAGCGGCTGGTAAGTGACGTACGCGCGTTCGGCCTCGGTGGTGACGTGTTCGTCGGCGAGGAACTTCTCGGCGTTCTGGGCGTAGTACTGGCAGCTCTTGGCGCACTTCTCGACTTCGGCGAGGGCGGCGGCGAGCGTCTTGCCCATCTCGCGGGTGGCGAGGGCCGCGAGTTCGTGCTTGCGTTCGTGCAGCAGTTCGCCCGCGCGGGCCATCCATTCGGCGCGCTGCGCGAAGGTGGTCAGGCGGTACGTGCCGAAGGCCGTCTGGGCGCGCTGGAGGCGGTCTTCGATCTGTTCGGGCGTGAGGGTGTCGTAGGTGGCGAAGGTCTCGCCGGTGGTGGGGTCGATGCTGTGCATGGGGGTGGGGCGGCCCTCGTGGCTGGGGTGGGCCTGGCTGGCGTTGGCGTCCGGGCTGGAGGTGGGGGTGCTGGTCATGCTCCAGTGTCGGGCGGCGGCGAGGCCCGCGAGTGTGCGCGCCGCACAATCGGAGGGAGAGCCTGAAGGGTGCATGACGACGGCCCGCCAGCGCTCCCTGCGCGGGCGGGCCGGGGACCGGAGGATCAGTCGATGGGTTTCAGTCCGGCGATGATCTGGGCGCGCTGCGGTTCGAGGAAGGGGGGCAGCACGACCTTCTCCCCGAGGGTGCCCGCGTCCTCGTCCACGGCGAAGCCGGGGCCTTCGGTGGCGAGCTCGAACAGGACGCCGTTCGGTTCGCGGAAGTACAGGCTGCGGAAGTAGTAGCGGTCGACGGGGCCGCTGCTCTGCACGCCGAGGTGCTGCAGTCGGTCCACCCAGGCGTCGTAGTCGGCGTCGGGGATGTTGAAGGCGACGTGGTGCACGCCGCCCGCGCCGGGTTGCGCGACGGGCAGGCCGGGGCGGACGGCGACGTGCAGTTCGTTGCCGGGTCCGGCCTGGGCGCTGTCCTCGCGGCCGATGCGGTACACGTGGACGGTGTGCGCAGCGTCGTCGGGGTGGGGGTAGGTGCGGAGGGGCGTCATGTTGAGGAGTTTCTGCAGGATGACGTCGGTGGGGTACAGGTTGGGGACGCTCATCGTGACGGGTCCCAGGCCGCGGATCTGGTGGGCGGCGGGGACGGTGCTGGCTTCCCAGGGGTGGGCGGGGCCGTGTCCGCCGTCGTCGACGAGCATCAGGCGCTGTCCTTCGGGGTCGTCGAAGGTGAGGGTGAGGCGGCCGTCCTGTTCGTGCACGTCGCTGACGGTGACGCCGCTGGCGCTGAGGTGCGCGTGCCACCAGTCGAGGGCGGCGCGGCCGTTGACGCGCAGTCCGGTGCGGGTGACGGTGTGGTTGCCGCGGCGTTCCTGGGGGACGTCCCAGTCGAAGAAGGTGAGGTCGGTGCCGGGGCTGGCTTCGCCGTCGGCGTAGAAGAGGTGGTAGGCGCTGGTGTCGTCCTGGTTGACGCTGCGTTTGACGAGGCGCATGCCGAGCACCTCGGTGTAGAAGCGTTTGTTGTCGCGGATGCGTGAGGAGACGGCGGTGAGGTGGTGGAGGCCGAGAAGGTTTAACATGAAGCGATTATGCACCCCGACACGCCACCGCAATAGGACCCAGGCTGCAGGTGTGTCCAGCGGGGCGACCCGGACTGCTCCAGACCTCGGGCCATATCTATACTCTTTTGAGTAAAATGATCATATGAGTATAAAACTGGCGGTGAACGGCGTTCCGGAACTGTACGCCCTGCTCGGCACCCACCCGGACCTCCCCATCCACGCCATCAAAGCGCCCCTCTCCCCCACCAGCACCCCGGAAGTCGAGCGCGCCCGCCAGCACCGCCCGGTCCTGCTGCACGGCTGGGGACCGCCCGGGTACAGCGTCACCGACGACACCGTGCCCGAGGAGGCCCTCCTCGCGCGGCTCGTCACGCTGAGCGGCACGCCGACCCTGTCCGTGCACCTCGACCCGCGCCACGACGACGGCCACGACGAGGCCGCGCTGCTCGGCCGCATCGCCCGGCAGGCCGACCGGCTGCGCGCCCTGAGCGGCCTGCCGCTCCTGCTCGAGAACGTCCCCTGGCGTCCCGGTACCGGCCGCCCCCGCTGGGGCACCGACCCGGACTTCATCCGGGCCGCGCTGGACGCCGCCCGCGCCGACCTGCTCCTCGACCTCGCGCACGCCCGCGTGGCCGCCCACCACCGCCGCACCGACCCCCGCGCGTACCTCGCCGCCCTGCCGCTGCACCGCGTCCGCGAACTGCACGTCTCCGGACCGCGCACCGGCCCGGACGGCCTGCGGGACCGGCACCTCACGCTGCAGGCAGAAGACTGGGCGCTGCTCGACTGGACGCTCCCCCGCACCCCGCACGCGGCATGGCTCACGCACGAGTACATGGGCCTGCACGCGGACGCCCACCCGCAAGGCCCGGCCGGACCCGCCGCCCTGGCCCGGGACCTGCACCTGCTGGGGCAGCGCGCGGAGGCCACGCCAGTTGTGCCGACCGGCTGAGCCGGGTCCCGCCTCCTGGCGGTCTGGCAGACGCACCGCACGGATGAGGACCGCAACCCGAATGCCCTGTGCCGTCATGGCCGCACAGGTACCCCTGCCCCCGCGACTTGCCCCGCGCAAAGGCAGCCGCTACCCTGGACGGGCACACACAATTTGAATCCGGTTCAAGCAACCCAGATCACAGGAACCCAGACAGGAGTCAACATGCGCACCTGGTGTCCGGCCCTCGCCCTGGCGGTCCTCCTCGCTGCCTGCGGGACGACCACGCCCTCCCTCACCGCCACCACGCCCGCCACCACCGCACCTGCCGTCGGTACGGGGGCCGCCCAGCCGGGCCTCCCGGCCGGGTTCGGCGAGGCGCTCACCGCCACGTCCGCCCGCACCACCGGGACGGCCCTCGGCACGCAGGCGCTCGCCTGCCCCACCACCCTCGCCGCCCCCTACGACGCCAGCACCCTCGACACCGGCCTGTACTGGTACGCACCGTCGGAGTCCGGCGCGCCCGGAGGAGTCGGCTGCAAGGCCCGCAGCGACGGGGCCGCCATCGCGGGCTACTACGACCCCGCCCGCCCCGTGATCGTGTTCGTGCACGGCTGGCAGAACGGCAGCGTGCAGTCCGGCCTCGTGAGCGGCAGCACCCGCACCACCGCCCGCGAGAACTTCTTCTTCCAGGAGAGCGGCACGGACGTCGCGGACGCCTGGATCGCGCGCGGCTGGAACGTCGCGCTGTACCAGTGGACGCAGCTCGCGGACGACGAGGGCACCGTCTCGGCCCCGTACCACGCGCAGGCGAAAATCTGGACGCCCGGCTACACGTACGTGGACACCCTGGGCCGCACGCAGGACATCCGCATGCGGTACCGGGTCGCGGGCGGCGCGTACAGCACCCTCAACATGCCGACCGTCAGTGCGGGCAGCCTCTTCTACACGGCGTACAGGAGTGCCCTCAGCCGCTGGAACTACACGGGCGCGGAGGGCGTCCGGGTGATGGGGCACTCGCTGGGCGCGCAGATGGCGTTGTCGCTCAGCCAGCAGGCGTACGCGGACCCGGCCCTGCCCGCCCGTGAACGCCCCGCCCGGCTGATCCTGGCGGACCCGTACTGGACGCCCGCCACGCCCGCGTACGGACACACGTACGGATTCCTCGCTCCGGACGCGAGTCCCGCCGCGCGCGCCGTGCGGATCGTGACGGCCCTCAAACCGCAGGGCCTGACGGTCGAGTGGCTGAAATCGTCACGCGTGAACGACCTGGGCGGCGACAACAACACGGCACTGGCGGGCATCGTGTCGCGCACCGAGATCTTCCCGGAGTACGTGCTGGACCTCAATCCCGCGACGGGCCTGGCCCGCAAGCACAGCGTCGCGCCGCGCTGGTACCTGTGGTCCGCGAGCTTCGCGCCCGGCGGGGCCGTCAGTGCCGCGAACACCCTGACAGCCGCGCGGAACGTCATGAACGCCGGAGTGCGTTTCGATCAGCAGACCGGGCGGGGCAGCGTCACACCCTCAGACGACACCTTCGTCAGCGCGCCCAACCCATGAAGGCGGCCGGACCGCCCCCGACGGCCGGGTGCCCGGCAGGGCGGTTCAGGGGGTGGCGGTCCAGCGGTCGAAGCCGTCCTCACCGGTGGTGCTGACGGTGGTGCTGCTCGCGCCGCTCGCGTACACGGTCTGGTTGCTCGCCACGCGGTTCCAGCCGCGCCGCAGGTCCAGGCCGTACGTGGCGTTCGCCTGCTGCCCGCGCACGGTGCAGCTCAGGGTGCCGTTCACCTGGGCGGCGTCGCTCGCGTACACGAAGAGGCGCTTGGTGACGCGCACGGGGTCGCTGCCGCCCCGGTCCTCGCTGACGAGCGTGTACGCGTTGCGCGCGCCGCCGGCGGGGTATGCGGTGATGTCGCCCAGACTGTAGAACTTCGCGTTGCCGCTGGACTTGACGGTGCTGCTGCACCCGGCGGGCAGGTCCGGCACGAGGCTGTCCTGCAGGAGCGGCTGCATGGTGGCGTCGTCCGGCAGCTTGAGGGTGAAGCGGCCCACGGTGTCCAGGTCGGCACTCGTGAGGGTCTGGAGGTCGTCGCTGAGAAATTCGGCGCTGCCTGCCCCGTAGGTCCAGCCGCGCACCTCGCCGCGCACCTGGGTGAGGGACTTCCCGCCGCACGCGGCGAGGGTGGGGACGAGCAGGGCGAGCAGCAGGAGGCGCACACGGGCGGCGGGCATGCAGGCAGCATAGCGCCGGGGCCGGGCAGCGTCTGTCCCGGCGTGCAGCGGCGTGGGGAGGCATGCGGGTCGCTGCTCGGGGCCGGGCGGCGGCTTCGCGCTCCACCCGGCCGGACTCCACGGGTCCAGCCCGACCGGGGCTCAGTCCTGCTGCTGCAGGCGTTCCGTCTCGCGTTCGGCGGCGGCCTGGAGTTCTTCGAGCGCCTGGATCTGCTCGCCTCGGGTGGCGGCCGTCTCCGAGACCTGCTTGATGGTCGCCTCGCCGATGCTGCCGAGCTTTTCGAGCTGCTGGCCGCCCTCGGCGTCGAGGTCCGTGATGCGTTCCACCACCTGCTCACCCATGCTGCCGAGCAGGTCGAGTTCCTCCTCGGCACTCAGGTTGTGCAGTTCGCCCAGGCGCGCCTGGTACGAGGCGCTCACCCGGTCGAGTTCCTGCAGCTGTTCCAGCGTGCCCACCTGCGCCCGGGCCGCCTCGATCATCAGGTGCAGGCTGTTGATCTGGTCGCGGACGCGTTCCAGCACGCGCTCCAGGCGGCGGGCGTTCAGGTCGTCGAGCGGCGTGGCGACGATCCCGGCGAGCGCCTCGCGGATCACGCCTTCCAGTTCGTGCGCGGCCGTGATCTGCTCGCTGCCGGAAGCGACGATGCCTTCCAGGGCGCGCTGCTGCCCGTCGCGGCTCTCCTGTCCGGCCGAGATCGGCAGCTGCCGCAGCGACTCGGTCGTGACGCGCACCACCTGCCGCAGCGCGTCGGTGCTCGCGAACTGCTCACGGCCCACCCGGATGATCTCCTCCAGCAGGCTGCTCTGCAGCCACCCGGCCGCGCCGACGTGCTCGCGGGCACGCGCCTCGTTCAGACGGCGCTGCTGCTCGACCGTGCGGGCGTTCAGCTGCTCCAGAGCTTGGGTGGTCGAGTCCTGCAGGGTGGCGGTGACGGCGTCGCTCATGTGGGCTCCATGATGTCGCGTGAGGGCAGCCGCGCGTGGTGGTTCCCACACATTCCCCGCCGGGGGACTTGAGGGCCAAGGGGATCACCTGTACACTGGAAGAGTTTGCCCCGGTGAATCCGGGAGCGAGTAAGGAGCTGTGAAGGTCTCTTTACGGGCGCGGCACCCACGCGGGTGGGACGCGCACCGACTGGGGCCGTCCGCCAGCCAGGAGTGAACATGACCATGCGAATCAACAAGGGCGCGATCCTGCGCTCCATCGAGCAGCCCCACATCAAGACCGACCTCCCCGACTTCCAGCCCGGCGACACCGTCCGCGTGGAAACCAAGGTCGTGGAAGGCGCCCGCACCCGCAACCAGGCCTTCGAGGGCGTCGTCATCGCCATCAACGGCTCCGGCAGCCGCAAGAGCTTCACCGTCCGCAAGATCAGCTTCGGTGAGGGCGTGGAGCGCGTCTTCCCCTTCAGCAGCCCCCTGGTCGCCAAGGTGACCGTGCTGGAGCGCGGCAAGGTCCGCCGCGCCAAGCTGTACTACCTCCGCGACCTGCGCGGCAAGGCCGCCCGCATCAAGAACGACCGCGGCCGCGTGATGAAGGACGCCGCCCGCGCCCAGCGCGCCAAGCAGGACGCGGCCGACAAGGCTGCCGCCGACAAGGCCACGCCCGCCGAAGCGCCCGCCCAGGACGCCAGCGCCGAGAGCAGCGCCGAATAACCCCACACCCTCAGGTTCAGCACGCCCCCCGGAGACCCGCGACTCCGGGGGGCGTCTGCTGCATCCCGCACCCCCCGTACCTGCGCCCGTGCGCGTCACCCGGCAGGTAACCCGGCCGCGCCCCGCTGGCCCGGCCCGGTGGGGTAGCATGACCCGAAAGTCACACCCACCCCCCAGGAGGAATTCATGAAGAACCCCGTACGTGTCGCCGTCACCGGCGCTGCCGGTCAGATCGGTTACAGCCTGCTCTTCCGTATCGCGAGCGGCGCGATGCTCGGCGACGACCAGCCCGTCATCCTGCAGCTGCTGGAAGTCACGCCCGCCCTCAAGGCCCTGAACGGCGTGGTCATGGAACTCCAGGACGGCGCGTACCCGCTGCTGGCGGGCGTCGTCACGAGCGACGACCCCATGGTCGCCTTCAAGGACGCCGACTACGCCCTGCTGGTGGGCGCCATGCCCCGCAAGGCCGGCATGGAGCGCGGCGACCTGCTCTCCGCGAACGGCGGCATCTTCAAGCCGCAGGGCGAGGCGCTCAGCGAAGTGGCCAGTCCGGACGTGAAGGTCCTCGTGGTCGGCAACCCCGCCAACACCAACGCCCTGATCGCGCAGCAGAACGCCCCCAAACTCAAGCCCGAGCAGTTCACGGCCATGGTCCGCCTCGACCACAACCGCGCCCTGTCGCAGCTGAGCGCCAAGACCGGCAAGCCCGTCAGCGGCATCCGCAGGATGACCATCTGGGGCAACCACTCCAGCACCCAGTACCCGGACCTGTCGCAGACGACGGTGGACGGCACGCCCGCCCTGGACCTCGTGGATCAGGCGTGGTACGAGGGCGACTTCATCCCGACCGTCGCGAAGCGCGGCGCGGCCATCATCGAGGCGCGCGGCGCGAGCAGTGCCGCGAGCGCCGCGAGTGCCGCCATCGACCACATGCGCAACTGGGCGCTCGGCACGGCCGAGGGTGACTGGGTCAGCATGGGCATCCCCTCCGACGGCAGCTACGGCGTGCCCGAAGGCCTGATCTACGGCTTCCCCGTCACCGTCAAGGATGGCGTGTACAGCATCGTGCAGGGCCTGCCCGTCAGCGACTTCAGCCGCCGCATGATGGACGCCACCGCCAAGGAACTCACCGAGGAACGCGACGCCGTGCGCGACCTCGGCCTGGTGAAGTAACCGCACCTCAGGACACACAGCGCGCCGCCCGACTGAACGAGTCGGGCGGCGCGCTTCTGTCCCGGCCGGGCGTGCAGTGGAGATGCACGCCCTCGGTGTGCCTACAGGCCGAAGAGGCGGCGGTAGAACTCCACGAGCGGCGCGCCGAACATCAGGGCGATCAGCGCGCCGAGCGCGAGGTACGGGCCGAACTTCAGGCGGTTCTCCTTCAGGATCAGCAGCTGCAGGACGCCGAGCACGGCGCCCGCCACGATGGCGACGACGACGGCCACGATCAGGTTCTCCCAGCCGAGGAACGCGCCGATCATCGCGGCGAGCTTCACGTCTCCGAAGCCCATGGCGGCCGGGTCGTAGTCGTCGCTGTCGTCTTCCTGCTGTCCGGTGACGATGGGGTGCAGCCACCAGTACAGGCCGCACAGCAGGGCCATGCCGCCCGCGGCGGCGAGGCCGCCCTGCACCATCAGGATCAGGCCGGGGCCGTAGCCGCTGGTGCCGAGCACGAGGCTCAGGAGTGTCCCGCCGAGCGTGAGCCATTCGGGGACGCGTACGGCGCGGCGCGCGGCGAGGTTCACGGCGACGCTGACCGCGCCGACCGCGATGCCCGCCCACGCGCCCAGCCACGTGCCGGCCAGCAGGGCGAGCGCGATCTGCTGGTACCCGAGGGGCGCTTCGGGGAAGCTGCGTTCGCGGGCGCGGCGCATGACCCACGAGCCGAACAGGTCGATCACGATGAGCAGGCCCGCGCCGAGCAGCATGCCGCGCAGCGCTTCCGCGAAGACGGGCAGGCCGTCCGCGTGCGTGCGGGCGTTCACGAGGCCGAACAGCAGGCCGATGCCCGCGCCGGGCAGGCTGACCTCGTCGGGGATGCTGTACGTCTCCTGGTCGATGACGGACGCGACGAGCAGCAGCGTGAACAGCAGGCACAGGCCGAGCAGGCTCGCGCCGACCTGCGAGTACGGGAACATCAGGCTCAGGATCAGGTACCCGGCGCCGGTCACGAGTTCCACGACCGGGTAGCGGGGGCTGATGGGGGCCCTGCAGTAGCGGCAGCGGCCGCGCAGCGCGGCCCAGGAGAGGACGGGCACGAGGTCGAGCGGGGCGAGGGCGTGGTCGCAGTTGGGGCAGTGGGACGGCGGGAAGTTGATGCTCTCGCGGCGCGGGAGTCGCCAGATGAGCACGTTGGAGAACGAGCCGATCAGCAGGCCGAGCACGGCGACGATGACGGTGACGAGAGTGTCGGGGATCACGGTGTCAGTGTACCGGGGCGGTTCTTACACGCGCCTGCCACCCCGGTGGTGCTCGATCCACGCGACCTCGCGGCGGAAGCCGAGCGCGTCGTTCAGGGCGAGCATGCCGGCGTTGCTGCTGGCGTTCTCGGTGCGGATCTCGGGGGCGTTCAGGGCGGCGGCCACGCGGAGCGCGGCGAGTTTCAGGCTGAGGGCGAGGCCGTGCCTGCGGTGGGCGCGGCGCACGCCGGTCAGGCCGGTGTACAGGTGCGGGCCGTCGGAGCGCCACAGTTCGCTGAGGCCCGCGAAGGTGCCGCTCTCCTCGTGCCGGGCGAGCAGGAACCCTTCCGGCAGCAGGCTGTGGCGGTCCTGGAAGCGCGACGTGAACTGCTCGTAGGGCATGGGGGTGGCGGGTTTCGGGCGCGGCACGTCCTGCCGGACTTCGCTCCACAGGTCGTACACGGCGCGCAGCACGTCGTCCGTCAGGCCGAGGTCCGCGAGGCTGTGCAGGGTGTACCCGGCGGGCAGCGCGGCGCGGTCCGCGAAGGGGGCGGGGTCGAAGGTCGGCACGGCGAGGCGCGACTCGAAGTAATGCGCGCCTTCCCGGAAGCCCTGGCGCGCCAGGAAGTCCAGGCCGCGCCGGTGGTCCTCGCGGGTGATGGCGAGCAGCGCGGTCGGGTGGTGCGGGGCGAGTTCGGCGTGCAGCGCGGCCGCGAGGGCCCGGCCGGTCCCCTGCCCGCGCGCGTCCGGGACGACGTTCACGGTGACGTGGAAGTGCTGCGGGTGGTACATGCCGCTGTGCTGCGTGTAGCCCGCGAAGCCCAGGGGGTGCCCGTCGCGCAGGGCGAGCAGGCGACCGTGCCGCAGGGGGAGCGTGGCGGCGCGCTGGATGTCGTCCTCGAGCGTGAGTGTCTGCACGGTGACGGGGTCGTCGGGCCACACGAGGCTCAGGATGCCTGCCACGGCGGGCAGGTCGTCCGGGGTGGCGGGACGGACCGTGAGGTCGGGGGGTGTCATGGGCGCTCCTGGCTGGGCACCGAGAGGGCGGGGTGTGCGGCGGGCAGTGTGCGCAGCAGGCCGAGCCGGGCCGGTTCGCGGCCGAAGCCGAGCGCGTCGTTGACGCGCAGCATGCCGAGGTTGCCGCTGTGGTTGCTGGTGCGGATCACGGCCCAGCCCGCGTCGCGCGCGGCCGTCATGCTGGCGAGCTTGAGGGCGCGGGCGATGCCCTGTCCGCGGTGCGCGCGCAGCACGCCGGTCATGGCGATCATCAGTTCGTACCGGTCGGCGTTCGGGACGGCGGGTGCGGGCGTGAGCAGGCCCGTGCGGGTGGGTGGGAGCGCGCCGGACGCTTCGAGGGCCGTGAAGCCCAGCGGGTCCGGTCCGTGCCGCGCGACGAACACGAGGTCCGGGTCGAGCGGCGCGAGGAAGGCCGTCAGGTGCTCCAGCGGGAGCGGCGTGTACGTCTCGCCGGGGTCGCGCGGCAGGTCGGCGCGGGCCTCCTCATACAGGGGGTGCAGGCGGGCGTCGGCGTCCGGGACGCTGCGGCGGTACTCGGTGAGGGTGGTGACGGTCATGCCGGGCGGGAGGGGCCGGGCGTGGCGGGCCGCGTCGAAGTGCGCGAGCGGCAGGGTGCGGTCCCAGTAGCGTTCCGTCTCGTGGAAGCCGTGCCGCTGCGCGAACCTCAGCGCGACGGGGTTCGCCTCGCTCACCACGACCTTCAGGCGGGTGGGGGCGTGCGGTTCCAGCGCGGCGCGCAGTGCCGAGGCGAGGCGCGTGGCGACCCCCTGGCCGCGCGCGCCCTGCCGCACCACCAGTTCCAGCCAGAAGCTGCCGGGCGCGCGGGCGCCGAGCGGTTCGAGCAGTTCGGCCGCGCCGATCACCTGCCCGTCCCGCACCGCGACGAGGCGGGCGTGCGCGGCACCCGCAAGGGCCTGCGCCTCGTCCATGCCGCGCAGGATGGCGGGCGTGGCGGGGTTGCCGGGCCGGTCGGCGCTGTACAGGTCCGCCACGCCCGGCAGGTCCTGGGGCGTGGCGGGACGCACCGTGAAGGTCACGGCGTCCCCAGGCGCAGTTCCAGCCGCAGCCGGTCGGGCTGCGGCTGGAAGCCGAGCGCGCGGTTCATGCGGATCATGGCGGTGTTGGGCGGGTCGTTGAAGGTGCGGATCTCGCCGCCTCCCGCCGCCTGCAGGGCCCGCATGGACGCGAGCTTCAGGGCGCGTGCCAGGCCCCGCCCGCGGTACTCGCGCAGCACGCCGGTCATGCCGATGTAGTGGAACCCGCCGGGATTCTCTCCCAGCGTGGTGTACCCCACGTACGGGCCGGTGAGCGGGTCGTCCCGGCGGTCGTCGAGCAGCACGAACGACAGGTGCGGCCGCACGGCCGGGTCCTGCAGTTCCTGCTGCACCCACGCCTCCAGCGGGCGGCGCGTGAGCGTCTGCCCCATCGGCACGTCCTGAAAGAGCAGCCAGTCGAGTTCGTGCAGCCGCGCGTCTCGCTGAGGGTCGCGCGTGAGGGCGTCGAGCGTCTCCAGGCGCAGGTGCCCCAGGTCTGGCATGGCAGTCAGGTCGGCGTGCGCGGTGTGCAGCCGGAACTCGTGCCGCCGCCACGTCTCCTGCCAGCCGCGCGCCTGCAGGAAGCCCAGGCCGGGCGCGTCCGTCTCGCTGAGCATGGTGCGGACCTCACGCGCGCCGCGCTCCTGCACGATCTGCAGGAAGTCGCGGTACAGGGCGGCCCCCACGCCCTGGCGGCGCGCGTCCGGGTGGACCTGCAGGTTCGCCCAGTACCGCCACGGTTCGAAGGCGAAGTCGTCGTGCCCGACGCCCATCACGGCCAGCAGGTGCCCGCCGCGCTCGGCGACGAGCGACGTGAAGTACAGGGCCGGGTCGCGGTGCTCGTGCTCGTGCCGCAGCAGTTCGGCCGTCACGGGCCATTCGGGGTTGCTGGCGCTCAGGACGGCAGCGGCGGCCGCGTAGTCGTCCGGGAAGCGCACCGGGCGGATGAGGAGGTCGGGCGTCATGCCTCATGGTGCGCCGGGACCGGCCCGCGCTGCATCCGCCATCTGGCGTGGAAGGCGAGCCGCGTCCCGGTTCGCGCGGGCGGGGTCGTCGTATCCTGACCGGCATGACGACCCCGCGTCCCCGGCTGCTGCTCATCGTTCCTCACCCTGACGACGAGGTGTACGGCGCGTCCGGCACCCTGATGGAGTACGTGGAGGCGGGCGACACGGTCGGCCTGGTCACGCTCACGAAGGGCGAGGCGGGCCGCACGCTGGGCCTCGCGGACGGCCCGGAGGAACTCGGGCGGATCCGGGAGGTGGAGCTGCGCGCGTGCCTGGACGTGATCGGCGTGCAGATCCACGAGCACATGAGCTTCCCCGACAAGTACCTGAAGGACGAGCCGTTCGGGCCGCTGGTGCAGGTGGCGCTGGACGCGATGCGCCGCCACCGCCCGCAGACGGTCCTGACCTTCCCCCCGAACGGCAGCAACGGCCACCCGGACCACGTGACCACGCACCGCGCCGTGAAGGCCGCGTGGGACCTCCTGCCGGAGGCGGAACGCCCGGCCCTGTGGTACTACGCGAGCCCCACCCCGCCCGAGAACGAGGCGCTGCTGGCCGAGTACCTGCCGCCCAACGTGACGCGCGACGTGACCCGCTACGTGACGCGGAAACTGACGGCCATCGCGTGCCACCGCACGCAGGCGCTCAGCACGGTGGACTTCATGCGCAAGGCCGCCGACCGCATCACGCAGGAGACCTTCCACGAGGTGCGCCCCGCCTGACGCGGCAGCCCCCCGTCCCCCCCGGCCGGGGGCCGATGTGTAATGTGAGCGAAGCTCAAGGTGCGCTAGGCTGTACGGCGTGACCAAGACCGTTGCTCCCGCGCCCAGCGCCATCGAGGTGCGCGGCCTCCACAAGAGATACCGCGACGCCGTGGTGCTGGAGGACGTGAATCTCAGCGTCAAGCCCGGCGAGGTGTACGCCCTGACCGGCCCGAACGGTGCGGGCAAGACGACCCTCATCCGTACCCTGACGGGCCTCGCCTTTCCCACCCGGGGCAAGGTGTTCCTGATGGGCCGCAACGTCCACGAGGACGGCCCGCGCGCCCGCGCGTACCTGGGCGCGGTGGTGGAGGCGCCCGCACGGTTCTACCCGCAGTTCAGCGGCACCGAGAACCTCAACATGCACGCGCAGCTGGCCGCGATGGCGCCCAACGGCGTGCGCGTCAGCCGCGACCGCATCCGCGAGGTGCTGGCCCTGCTGGAACTGACGCGCATGGCAGACCGCAAGGTGGGCGAGTACTCGCTCGGGCAGCGGCAGCGGCTGGGCGTGGCGGCCGCCATGCTGGCCGAACCGAAGGTGCTGATCCTGGACGAGCCGACGAGCGGCCTCGACCCGCTCGGCATCAACCTCATCCACCGCATCGTGACGAGCCTCGCCACGAGCGGCTGCGCCGTCATCCTGTCCACGCACCACCTGCGGGAGATCTCCACGTACGCGCACACGGTCGGCATCCTGACGGGCGGCCGCATGGTGGACCACGTGGACCTGCGCAGCCGTCAGGCCGCGTACCGCTTCCGGGTGGACGACCCGCAGGGCGCGGCGGAACTGCTGGAGCGCCTGCCGTTCGTGCGTCGCGCCACGTCGCGCACGCCGTACGCGGTGGCGCACCTGGGCGGCGAGTCGCGCGTGCCGGAAGCGCTGTCGGCGCTGCATCAGGGCGGCATCCGCGTGTACGAGGCCACCCCCGACCACTTCGACCTCTACGAGTACTACCGCGAACGGGTGGAACAGGCATGACGAAGCACCGACCCCTCCAGACCCAGCCCTTCCCTCCCCTGCGGCCCGCGCGCCCGGCGGTGACGGCATGCTGACGCTCCTCACGCTCGAACTGCGCAAACTGCTCGGCGCGCGCAGCGTCCGGATCGCCATCGTGATCTGCTTCCTGCTCCCGTGGATCTGGTCGCTCGCGCCGAGACTGCAGCAGGTGTACGGCCTGGTCCTCACGAGCGGCTTCCAGGTCCCCGCCATCTCGCTCATCACGAGCGTGCAGTTCGTGCTGCCGCTGTTCGTGGCGCTCAGCTGCGCCGAGATGATCGGCACGGAGGTCGCGCAGGGCACGCTGGCGCCGCTGCTGCTGCGCCCCATCGACCGCAACCGCGTGATCCTCTCGAAGCTCCTCACGGCGCTCGTGTACCCGGCGCTGCTGCTGCTGGTGCTGCTCGTCGGGAGTTTCCTGGCGGGCCTGCGGCTCGGGTACGGGGACTTCGTGGGCGGCAGCGGACTGGGGCCGGGCGGCTTCATCGGTCAGGGCGCCCTGTCGTCCGGCGTGGCGTTCGCGCAGGTGCTGCGCGGGTACCTGCTGGGCGCGCTCGTGATGGCGCCCATCGCGGCGCTCGCCATGCTGTTCGGCGTGGCGTTCCTGAACACGGCGGCCGCGGCGCTCGCCACCATCGCCACCCTGCAGATCATGCGGCTGCTGACGGTGTTCCCGGAGGGCTTCCAGCAGATCCTGCTGACCACGCACCTCGACCTGTTCCTGCGTCAGGGCAACATCACGCAGTCGATCATCCTGCTCGTGATCTACACGGTCGGCTTCTGCCTGCTGTCGATCTTCGCCTTCGACCGCCGGGACGTGTGAGCGTGAACGGCCAGCCGGACGCGGCGCGCGACAGCAACGCCAAGGGGGACCTGATCGCGGCGTGCCGCACGCTGGGCCTGCCGGACCCCGGCTTCGTGAACGAGGCGGACGGTCCCGGTCACGCGCCGTCCTTCCGCACGACGGTCCTGGTGGGCGAGCGCGTGCTGGGGCGCGGGGCGGGCCGCAGCAAGCGGGACGCGGAACGCGCCGCGAGCCTGGAGGCGCTCGGCGTCCTGCAGGGCGAGCGGCACGACCGCCGCGCACCTGCCGCCGCCGTGCCTCCGGCAACCGGACCCGCAGCGAACGTACCCGCAGCAACAGTACCCGCAGTGACCGCGCCCGCAGCGGCGAGCGTGACGCGCTGGCCCGTGTACGCGGACGTGCTGTCCCAGGCGCTGCTCGTCGCGCACGAACGCAACGAGGACGGCCCCCTGGCCGACGTCGCGCGGGACGCCGCCGCCCTGTACTGCCAGCTGCTCGCCGCGCTCGGACACGCACCGGACCCCCAGGAGACACCGTGACCCCCACCCCCGCCCCGCGCGCCGTCCTGTTCGACATGGACGGCGTCCTGACCGACAACAACCACTTCCACCGGCTCGCGTGGAAGGAACTCGCGCTGGAACTGCTGGGCCTGGACCTCAGCGAACACGACCTCGACACCAAGGTGGACGGCGGACGCAACCCCGAGATCATCGAGCGCCTCACCGGGCAGGTGCCGGACGCGGACCTCGCGGAGCACTTCCATCACGCCAAGGAGGCCCGCTACCGGCAGCTCGCGCAAGGGCAGCTGCAGCCGATACCGGGCCTCGCGGAGTACCTGACGGGCCTGCGTGACCTGGGCATCCCGGCCGTGATCGTGACGAGCGCCGACCACGTCAACACCGATTTCGCGCTCGGCGCGCTGGAGATCGCGCACTTCTTCGCCGGACGCATCCTGGGCGAGAGCGTGCAGCGCGGCAAGCCCGACCCGCAGCCGTACGTGATGGGCGCGCAGCTCCTGAACCTCGACCCGCGCGACTGCCTCGCGCACGAGGACGCCGTGAACGGGGTCCGCAGCGCCGCCGGGGCCGGGTGCCGCGTCGTGGCGCTCAGCACCACGCAGGCCGAGCCGGTCCTGATCGCGGCGGGCGCGGCGCAGGTCGTGCCGGACTTCCGGGCGTGGCGCGCGTGGCTCGGCCGCTGACCGGCAGGCACACGCGGCCGTGAAGGGCGCGCACGCCGAGGACCGCGCCCTCGCGCACCTGCTCGCGGCGGGCCACACGCTGCTCGCCCGCAACTACCGCGTGCCGGGCGGCGAGCTGGACCTCGTGACGCTGGACGGGCCGGTCACGGTGTTCACGGAAGTCCGGCAGCGGCGCGGCGTGGCGCACGGCAGCGCGCTGGAGAGCGTCACGCCGCGCAAGGTGGCGCTGCTGCGCCGCGCGGCCCTGACGTACCTGACGCGCGAGCACGGCCGGGACGACCTGCCATGCCGCTTCGACGTGATCGTCGTGCAGGGCGACGAACGCAGCGGGCCGCTCACGCACCTGCAGAACGCCCTCGACTGAGCGGGACGCCCGGCCTGACGGTCTGCCCGGACACCTGATTACGGTTTTGATCCGATTCCAGGGATGCCGGAAACAGCACCGTCATCCCTTCTTGGGCAGAACGGACGCCCTGCAGGACGCCTGCCCGCTTCCATCTCCTCCAAACCGTATTTGTTGGCACTCGCTTCGCTCGGCTGAACTCTACAAGTTCAGCTCAAAACCGTATGATCTGCCCGGACGCCGGGTTTACCGCTCGCCCGTCAGGATGCTGATCTCGGTCCAGCCTTCCGGCAGCGTGACGCGCAGCAGGCCGTCCTCGAAGCGGTGGCTGCGGGCGCCCTGCACGTCCGTCACGGCGTCCAGGCCCGTCAGGTGCAGCTGTTCGGTGCGGACGGTGCGGGGCAGGTCGCCTTCCTCCTGACGGCCGATCACGAGGCGCGTGCCGCTGCGTTCCGCCCACAGGCGCGTCAGGCGGTGCGGGCCGTGGCCCTCGCCGTCGTCCTCGTACAGTGTGCCCTGCAGGCCGTCCGGTCCGGCGTGCGCGAGCCACGAGAGGCGCTCCCAGCGGGCGTGCGTGGTGTGCGGCGCGGTGTCGGTGAGCGGCACGGCGTGCCCGGCGCGCAGGTAGATGGGCAGGGTGTTGAGGGCCGCGTGCGCCGTGACGCTGCGCTGGCCGTCGTGCGTGTCGCCGAAGGCGGAGAGGTTGAAGGTCTCGGTCCAGCGGTCCGTGCCGGGCAGGTACACCTGGCGCTGCGCGGTGTTGGCGTGCAGGACGGGCGCGACGAGCAGGCCCTCGCCGAGCAGGTAGCTGCTGGCCTCGGTGCGGGCCTGCGGGTCCTGCGGGTGGTGCAGGGCCAGGGGCCGCAGGGGCGGGAGGGCGCCGGTGGTGGCCTGGTGCGTCAGGGTGTACAGGTGCGGCAGGAGCCGGTAACGCATCTGGAGAGCCTCGCGGATCACGCTGAGGTACGGTTCCCCGAAGCGCCACGGTTCCTGGTAGGCGGTGAAGTTGCTGGCGTGGTTGCGCAGGAAGGCGTACCCGAGGGCCGCCTGGTACCAGCGGGCGAGCAGTTCGCCGCTGCTGTCGAGGTCGAAGCCGCCCACGTCCGGCGCGCTGAAGGGAATGCCGCTCAGGCCGAGGCCCATCAGCATGGGGAGGCTGAGCTGCAGGTGCGACCAGCGGGAGGCGTTGTCGCCGGTCCACACGGCGGCGGAACGCTGGATGCCTGCCGCGCCGGCGCGCGTGAGGATGAAGGGCCGCACGGCGGGCGCGTGGCGGGCGTAGCCGGTGCGGGCCGCTTCGGCCATGCCGTTGGCGTACACGTTGTGCATTTCAAGGTGCGTGCGGTTGCCGTGCCGCGCGTCGTACGGGAGGGTCTTGCCTTCGGTGTACTGCTGGCCGACGTTGAAGCCCGTGATGCCGAGCGTGCTGGGCGTGCCGCGCAGGCTGAAGTTGGCGGGTTCGTTCATGTCGTTCCACTGCCCGGTGATGCCGAGGTCCGTGAAGCGTTTGTGCAGGTCCGCCCACCAGTCCTGCACGGGCGGGCGCGTGAAGTCCGGGAAGGCGGCCGGGTCGGGCCACACCTCGCCGAGCAGCACGTCGCCGCGCGCGGTGCGGACCATGTGGTCGGCGGCGGTGCCGCTCGCGTACACGTCGTAGCCGGGTTCGGCCTTCACGCCGGGGTCCACGATGGGCACGAGGTGCACGCCGGCCTCGCGGGCCTCCTTCACGAGGGCGGCCGGGTCGGGGTAGCGGCTGTTGTCCCAGGTCCAGACCTTGTAGGCGTCCATGTAGTCGATGTCGAGGTACACGCTGTCGAGCGGCAGGTCGTGCTCCCGGTACGCGGCGATGATGCTGCGGATCTCGTCGGCGGACTTGTAGCCCCAGCGGGACTGCCCGGCGCCCAGCGACCAGAGGGGCGGGAGGGGCGCGTGGCCGGTCAGGTCGGCGTAGCGGCGCAGGACGCCCTGCGGGGTGGGGCCCTGCAGGACGTACAGGTCGAGTTCCTGTCCGGCGCTCGTGAGGGTGAGGCGGGTGGGGTCGCGGCGGGCGACGTCGATCTCGCTGCGCCAGGATTCGTCCATGAACAGGCCGTGCGCCTGGCCCTGCGGGGTGAGGACGGTCGTGAACGGCACGGTGAGGTGCATGGGGTCGGTGTCGAGGTGGTGCGGGAAGCAGTCGGTGTTCCAGAAGGTGAGGTGCATGCCGCGCTTGTCGAGCGGCCCGACCTTCTGCCCGAAGCCCAGGTAACTGTGCGCGGGCGGGGCGTGCAGGGCGGCGGTGCGGCGGCGGACGGGGTCCGGGGTGGTCGTCCAGTCGTGCAGTTCGGCGAGGGTGCGGCCGGGCGTGCCGTCGTCGTGGAGTTCCTGCACGCGAATATGCCCGGTCGCCTGCGTCACGGTGACGCTCAGGCCGCCGCCCGTGAGGCACCACTCGCCCGGCTGGGCCGTGCCGGGCGTGAGCGGCAGGGGCGCGGGGCGGTTCGGGGCGAGCATGGCGCTCACCTTGGGCGGCAGGTGCGGGTACGTCATGTAGGCGTCCCTGGCGCCGGCCGCGAGGCGGATACGGAGCACGCCGGGCGCGGCGCAGCTCAGTTCCAGTACGTCCGTGTCTCCCCAGGCCCGGTGGTGGGCGCCGTCCTGCCGCAGCGTGTGCAATCTCACGCGGGCAGTGTAGCGGGTCCGGAGGGTGGTCCGGTCGGCGTCAGGACGGTGTGGCGGGTGCGGCGCTGCCGTCCTGCACTTCGGTCCAGAAGGCGATGCTGGCGCGTTCGTACAGCAGGCCCATACGGAGCGGCTGGACCTGCTCAGGGCCGGGCAGGCAGGAGGTCAGGTGGGCGTGCAGGCGCTCGTACTCCGCGAGGCGCGCGCGGTGCAGGGCGAGCTGCTCGGCGGCCAGGGCGGTCACGGCGTGCGCTTCGCCGTGCGCGCTGAAGAAGAGTTTCAGGAGGCCCAGGTCGCGCAGTTCGGGAAAGTCGGCGGGCTGGGCCAGCCACGCGCGCAGGGCGACGAGGCCCGCCGGGGTGACGTGGTACGTGCGGCGGCGGCGCCCGCCGTCCTCCTGCGCCTCCTGCAGCAGGCCGAGGGCCGACAGGCGTTGCGGTTCGGCGTACAGCTGCGAGCGCGGGAAGGTCCAGAAGAAGCCGACGGATTCGTCCGCCCAGCGTTTGAGGTCGTAGGAGGTGCCGGGGCCGTTCTGGGCGAGGAGGCCCAGCACGATGTACGCGGAGGGTCCGAGGGCCGGTTCGGGGGGCGGGGCGGGGCTTGCGGCGGTCACGCAGGGAGTATACACTCACTTCAGACCGTCCAGACTGGACCATTCGAGTTGAATGGTCGGCGGCCAGGAGCGCAGCATGACCCATTCCCCCACGGCCCCCTCCCCGGACACCACAGCCGCCCCCCAGACCCCCGCCCTCCCCGGCCACGCCCGCCGCCCCGTCCGGCTCGCCGCCGAGATCGACGGGGACTTCGTGGTGTTCATCATTGGCTTCCGCATCCGGCAGTGGTGGCGCCTGGACGTGTGGCTGCCGGTGTTCCTCGCCATGCCCAGGATGCTGACGGAACTGGCCCGCCAGCCGGAACTCGGCCTGCTGGGCGGCCAGAACGCGGGCCTGACCCTCATCCAGTACTGGCGCAGCACCGAGCACCTGAACGCCTACGCCCGCGCCCGCGAGCACCAGCACCTTCCCGCGTGGCGCGCCTTCAACCTCAAGGCGCGCGCGGCGGCCGGAGCGGTCGGCATCTGGCACGAGACGTACCGCGTCGCGGCCGGTCAGTACGAGGCCGTGTACGTGGACATGCCCGCCTCCGGACTGGGCCGCGCGGGCCGTCTCGTCCCGGCCACCGGGCGACGCGAGACGGCCGCCGGACGCCTGAGCGGCGAACCCACCCCCTCCTGACCCGCCCGGAACCCGGGAACAACCGGACCCCAGCAAAGAAGCGGCGGGACTGAAGATGCACTTCAGTCCCGCCGCGCCCTGTCCCGGGCGGGTGGCTGCTTCCTGCGCGCCTCTCCCGGATCAGTCCGGTTTCTGAGCGGCCTGCGATTCCTGGGCGGCCTGTTTCGCCTGCGCTTCCTGCATGCCAAGCATCATCTGGTACTGCGGCGCGCCGCCCAGCATGTTCTGCCCGCCGTCCACCGGCAGGATCACGCCCGTCACGTAGCTGGCCGCGTCGCTCACCAGGAACAGCGCCGCGTTCGCGATGTCCTGCGGCACGCCGAACCGCCCGAGCGGCACGGTGCGCGTGAACTGCGCGCGGGTCCGTTCGTCCGGCGCGAGGCGCGCCATGCCTTCCGTCCCGTCGATCGGGCCGGGAATGATGGCGTTCACGCGCACGCCGCGCAGGCCCCACTCGATGGCGAGCGTCTGCGTGAGCGCGTCCACGCCCGCCTTGGCGGCCACCACGTGCGCCTGCATCGGGACCGGCACGCCGTACGCGCTGATGCTCAGGATGTTGCCGCCCGGCACGGCCAGGTGCGGCGCGCACGCCTTGATGGTGTGGTACGTGCCGAGCAGGTCGATGTCGATCACGGTCTTGAACCCGTTGGGGCTGATGCCGTCCACCGGGGCGGGGAAATTCCCGGCGGCGCCCGCCAGCACGATGTCGTAGCGGCCGTGCGCGTCCACGCCCGCCTGCGCGGCCGCCTGCATGGCCGCGAAGTCGCGCACGTCGGCCGACACGCCGATGGCGCGCCCGCCCGCGTCCACGATGCCCTGCGCGGCCCGCTGCGCCTTCTCCAGGTTCCGCCCGAGGATGGTGACGGCGCAGCCGTGCGCGGCGAAGCTCTGCGCGATGCCGAGGTTGATGCCGCTCCCGCCGCCCGTGATCAGGGCGTGCTTCCCGGCGAGCAGGTCCGGGCGGAAGGTGCTGGAGGCGGGGTGCGGCTGGTTGTTGGGGGTGCGGGTGGGGTTCGTCATGGCGTTCTCCGGAGGGGGCTGAGTGGGGCGGGTGGGGTCAGCGGCGCAGCAGGGCGGTGATGGCGTCGGCCGTCATGTGCTCGGCGTTCCAGTCGACGGCCTGCATCAGGCTCTCGTGGTGCGGCAGGGCAGCGTTCAGGACGCGTTTGGTTCCTTCGAGCGCGCGGGGCGGCAGGGCCGCGAGGTGCTGCGCGAGGGCGGCAGCACGCGCGAACAGCGCGTCCGGGGTGGCGTGCACCTCGGTGACGAGGCCGATGCGTTCGGCGGTGCGGGCGCCGATGGGTTCGCCGGTCAGCGCGAGCTGCCGCGTCCAGCCCTGGCCGACGATGCCGGGCAGGCGCTGCAGGCCGCCCAGGTCGGCGGCGATCCCGAGGCGCACTTCCGGCAGGCTGAAGCGGGCGTCCTCGCTGCACAGGCGGATGTCGGCGGCACTGATGAGTTCCGTGCCCGCCCCGATGCACCAGCCGTGCACGGCCGCGATGACCGGGATGGGGAGCGCGGCGACGCCCTCGAAGGCGGCGTGCATGGGGGCCACCTGCGCGCGGAACAGGTCGCGGTTCCCGAGCGCCTCGCCGAGCCCGGCGGCGGACGCCTTGACGTCCAGGCCCGCGCTGAAGAGTTCCTGCCCGCGCAGGATGAGGACGCGGGCGTCCCCGAGGGCGGCGGTGGCGCGCTGCAGTTCGGGCCAGAAGGTGGGGCCCATGCTGCCTTTCTTGGACACGATGGTCAGGGTGGCCACCTCACCCTCGCGGGTGAGACGGAGCGTCTCGAAGTTCATACCCGGAGTGTACCCCGGCCCGGTGGACCCGGTACAAGAATGCGCGGCAGCCCGGACCTATGGGCGGGGAAACAAGACGATTACAGGGTCACTGCCGAAGCCGTGACCCTGCAATCGTGGTGTGGTGCTGAAGATGGGACTTGAACCCACACGCCTCGCGGCGCTAGCACCTCAAGCTAGTGCGTCTACCAATTCCGCCACCTCAGCACACCCGCAGCACCTTCCGGCGCGCGGCCCCTGGTAAGAGGGCCAGAAAAGTTTAGGGTCGGTCGGGCGTTTTGTCAATTGCCCTGACCGGGTCGCGGGTGGTACACTTCCTCTTGCCGCCGCCGAGGGTCGAGGTCTTCTCTGGCTCTGGCGCGCGAGACTACGCAACACGAGAGGCACAACATGAGCTACAACCAGGGATACCAGGACAAGAAGGGCGGCATCATCAAGGAGCACGCCAAGGGCAACAGCGACACCGGCAGCACCGCCGTGCAGATCGCCCTCCTCACCGAGCGCATCCAGAACCTCGCCCGTCACCTGGGCACCAACAAGAAGGACAAGCACGGCCAGCGCGGCCTGCAGCTGATGAACGGCCAGCGCCGCCGTCTGCTGAAGTACATGGAGCGCACCGACTACGACGGCTACATCGCCCTGACGGACAAGCTCTCCATCCGCCGCGGCCAGCGCATCGTCAAGTAACCCCACCGCGACCTCAGGTCGTCCGGACAGGTTCTGCCCGCACCACTCCTCCGGGGGTGGTGTTTTTTGTGGCGTGGTGTCGGGTACGCTCTGGGCGTGACTTCTGACTCGGCGGGCGGCGGGACGCGGCAGGTGCGGGCGGTGGCGGTACAGCCGAAGTGGAGCGCGGACGCGTTCCTGACGGGCGCGCGGTTCCGGGCGTGGATGTCCGGGCAGCTGGTGGCGGCGCGCCCTCACCTGCGGCCGGGCGGGACGAACCTGGTGGTGCTGACGGAACTGAACGGCCTGCCGCTGGTGCTGCGCGGCGGGTGGCTGGCGGCACGCACGGGCCGCTTCGAGTGGGCGGCCGCGCTGCTGTTCGTGCATCACCTGCCGAGCGTGCTGCCCCTCATGCTGCGGGAACGGGTGTCGCCCGTGCGGGCCCTGCAGCTGGCGGGCGCGGACGCGAACGTCGCCCTGTACCTCGACACCTGCCGGGACCTGGCGCGCGAGTACGGCGTGTATCTCGTGTGCGGCAGCGTCCCCATGCCGGAGTACCGCGTGCGGGGCGGGCGGGTGCGGCGGGCGGGGTCGGCGCTGCGCAACCAGACGGTGATGCTCGCGCCGGACGGGTCACTGGTCGGCGCGACGAGCAAGGTGCACCTCACGCCGGACGAGGAGGGCGGCGGGGTGGACCTGTCGCCCGGCCGTCTGGAGGACGTGCGCGTGTACGGCACCCCGGCGGGCGAGCTGGGCGTGGCGATCAGCCTGGACGCGTTCCGCGCGGACGTGATCTCGCGGCTGGAGCGGCTGGGGTGCACGGTGCTGCTGCAGCCGGACGCGAACGGCAGCCCGTGGACGGGCCTGGAAGGCATCTACCCGGAGGGGCAGGCGCCGCGCGATCAGCCGCTCGCGTGGCTGGAGAGCGCCTGGCAGGTGACGGCCACGTCCCGGCAGATCCGGTACGCGGTGAATCCGATGGTGGTCGGGAACCTGCTGGACCTGACCTTCGACGGGCAGAGCGCCATCACCGGCCCGGCCGACGAGGCGCCCGCCGCGCGCGGGTACGTGATGACGCCGCCCCGGCCCGGGTTCCTGGCGCTCATGCCGTGGGTGACGCCGGACGGGCCGCGGGACGCGCTGCGGGCGCTGGGGAAGCGGTTGCGGGCCGGGAGCGGCGACGCGCGTGAGAACGGGTACGTGACGGGCGTGCTGCACGCCGACCTGCACCTGCCGTCCCCTCCCCCGCCGCCCGCCTCGCTGCCGCAGGGGGGCATGGATGACCCGGCGTGGCGGGAGGACGAGCGGGCACTGGCGGCCTACCTGCGCGGCGAGGCACGCTTCGCGCCGAGTGGACCGCTGCGGCTGATGGGCGGCTGGTGGCCGCTGGCGCTGCTGCCGGTGCTGCTGTGGGCCGCGCGGCAGGTCATGGGACGCGTGCAGCACACGCGGGCAGTTGACAGAACAGGGAAGCGCTGATACTCTATCTGAGCTTGAGCGGGGCCATGGCGCAGCTGGGAGCGCGTCTGAATGGCATTCAGAAGGTCAGCGGTTCGATCCCGCTTGGCTCCACCAAGAAGAAGAAGGGCCGGAATCATGGATTCCGGCCCTTCTTGTTGATCGCCTCTTCCCCGCTCGCAGACGTGCCGGGCGGGGACCACACCCCACCGCCCGGCAGCGCAGGTCGGATCACCAGTTGTGCATGGAGTCGCGCAGGATGCCTTCCAGGTCCTGCGCGGTCGGCATCTTCGGGGCGACGGCCAGCAGACGCTGCTGCTTGAGGGCCCCCTCGACTAGGGCGGGCAGGTCGTCCTCGCCGTACCCGAGTTCCGCCACGCCGCTCGGCGCGCCGATGTCGCGCATCAGGGCGATCAATGCGTTCGGGAGGGCGTCGCGGTCGCCGGGCGCGTACGTCTCGCCGGTCAGGCAGGTCGCGGCCTGCAGGTGCCGTTCGGGCGCGGCGTCGAAGGTGAAACGGAAGCTGGCGGGCGCCGTCACGATCACGGAGAAGCCGTGCGGGACGAACAGCTTCGTGCCGGGGTAGCCGGGATGGCGGTACGTGTGCCGCAGGCCCGCGATGGGGTACGCGCAGCTGTGCGGGATGTGCACGCCGGCCGAGCCGAAGCCGACGCCGGCCATGGTGGCACTCAGCATCATGAAGCCGCGCGCCTCCACGTCGTCGTCGCTGGCGACGGCGCGCCGCAGGTACTGCCCGCCGTAGCGGAGCGCCTGACTGGACCACAGGTCCGCGACGGGGTTGCTGCCCTGATAGGGGGGTCGGTCGTCGGGCGTGGCGGGGCGGGGGCGGGTGGTGTACGGGCGGCTCAGGAAGCTCTCTGCGGCGTGGCACACCACGTCCAGGCCCGCCGAGGCGATCACGGCGGAGGGCGCGGTGCGCGTCAGTTCGGGGTCCACGATGGCCTGCGCGGGCCGCATGGTGCGGTGGCTGATGCCGGTCTTGAGGTGCAGTTCGGGAATGTCGAGGATGGCGACGGTGGTGGCCTCGCTGCCGCTGCCGGGCGTGGTGGGAATGGCGAGCAGGGGCCGCAGCGCGGAGGGCGGTTTGCGGCCCCCGCCGACCGGGGGGTTCACGTAGTCCATGATCTCGCCGCCGTGCGTGCTGACGAGGTTCGCGACCTTCGCGGTGTCGATGGCGCTCCCACCGCCGATGGCCGCGAAGCCGTCCACGCGGGCCTCGCGGGCAGCGTGCACGGCGCGCGCGAAGGCGTGGATGCTGGGTTCGGTGTCCACGTCGTCGTACTCGACGAGGTCGACGCCCGCGTCCCGCATGCGCTGCAGGATGGGGTCGGCCACGCCGCGCGCGCGCACTTCGGGGTCCACGACCACGAAGGCGCGCGTCACGCCGAGCCGCCGCAGTTCCCATCCGGCGTCGTGGGCGGCGCCCGCCCCGAACTTGACGGGGGTCGCCTCGATGGTGAAGATCGTCTCGTGCGGCCCGGCCGTCTGGTGGTCCTCGGCCGTGGGGGTCGTCTCGCTGCTGGCTGGAACGCTGATGGGAACCTCCTGCGTCACGGGACGCCGAGTGGTGGGGTGGGGCCTGCCGGGGCAGTCCCGGTGCGGGAACGGGTGTTCAGGGGGATGCTAACACCTTCCGGCGCGTCCCGCTCGCTTCCCCGCTGTGCCCTGGTGGCGGCGGGCGTGTCAGCGTGAGGTGGGGGCGCGCCACATGGCGTGCAGGCGCCGCCAGCCGTCCCGCAGGCCGATACGGCCGGGCGGGAGGTCGTTCAGCAGGACGGGCCGCAGGCCGCGTTCCTGCAGGGCAGGCAGCAGCGTCACGAGGAGCGCGCGGGTGCGTTCGGCGCGTCCGGCGTCCGGGCCGTCGTGCAGCAGGATCACGTCGCCCGCCCGGACGGTGCGGAGCAGGTCGAGGGCGAGCGTGTGGCCGTCCTGCGGGAGCCAGTCGCGGGACTCGGCGCTCCACAGGGCGACGCGCGCCCCGGCGAGGCGCGTGAGGAGGCGCGTGAACGGCGAGTGCCCGCCCCAGGGGGGCCGGTACAGTCGGCCGGGCCGGGCGGGGTCGGGGTGCCACGAGACGTGCCGCGCCTCCTGCCAGGGCGTGAGGGTCAGGGCGTGGCGGTGCGTGAGGCCGTGCGATTCCAGCTGGTGCCCGGCGTCCCGCATGGCCTGCAGGGCGTGCGGGTCGCGGCGGACGCGCTCGCCGGTCAGGAAGAAGGTGGCCTGCGTGCCGTGCCGGGCGAGCAGGTCGAGCAGGTCGGGCGTGAAGGGGCTGGGGCCGTCGTCGAAGGTCAGGGCGACGCGCGGCGCGCCCGGCTCCGGGCGTGCACCGAGCGCGCCGAGGCCCAGCTGCCGTCCGAGCAGGTCGGCGGCAAGGACGCTGCCGCCCAGCAGGCCGAGCAGGCCCCACGCGGCCGCGCGGCGCGTCACTCCGGGGCCGCCGCGCGGCGCGGCCACAGGTACACGCTGGCCGTCAGCACGAACAGGCCCGCGCCCACCAGGAACGGCGCGCTCATCCCGAGGCGGTCCCAGGCGAAGGTGCCGAGCAGCGGTCCGCTCGCCATGCCGACGTTCTCGGCCGTCATCACGACGCCCCAGCTGGCCGCGCGTCCCTCCTGCGGCAGCAGGCCCGCGACGAGGCCGCCCCAGCCGGGCAGCAGGCACGCGTACCCCACGCCGAGCACGGCGGCCAGCACGAAGTACATCCACAGGGGCGGCATGGTCGCCATCAGGGCCAGTCCGGCGGCGGCGAGCAGCAGGCCCAGGGTCAACATGGGGCGCGCCCCGTAGCGCGTGGTGAGGCGGCCCGTGACGCCCAGCAGCGCGTACGCGGTGCCCGCCCCGGCCACCAGCAGGCCGCCCAGCCCCCACTGCCCGAGCCCCATGTGTTCCGTGAACGGCGTGATGACGGGCCCCAGCAGGCTCAGCGCGAGCGTCTGCACGAGGGCCGCCGGGATCAGGAAGGCGAGCGTGCGGCGCAGACTGACGGGCGCGGCCGCGCGGCGCGGCGTGTCGGGCCGCAGCGGTCCGGCCTTCAGGGTGAAGCTCAGCAGGAACGCGAGGCCCTGCACGGCGAGCAGCACCGCGAGCGGCCACCCGCCGATGTCGTGCAGCCGCGACGCGGAGTTGCTGTCCGCGAAGTGCACGCTGGCGAGCGCGCCGATCCCCAGGAAGCCGATGCCGGTGAAGGGGCCAGCCGCGACGCTCACGAGCGACACGGCGCGCGGCTGCGCGTCCTCCGGCGCGAGGACGCTGGAGAGCGTCATCACGGCGGGCCACAGCGGGCTGATGGCCGCGCCGTGCAGCGCCGCGAGCGCCACGAGGGCCAGCGTGGTCGGCGCGAACGGCATGGCGAACACCGTCAGGACACTCACGAGCGCCCCGACGGCCAGCACGGGCCGCAGCCCGAAGCGTTCCACGAGGTGCCCGCCCGGCGAGCGGCACAGGGTGTCCGCGCCGTAGTGCACCGTCCACGCGAGGCCCGCCGCCGTGAGCGGCAGCTTCTCGGCGGCGAGCTGCTGCGGCAGGAACCCCACGTACAGGCCCGTACGGACGAGTTCGCACAGGCCGAGCAGCAGCAGGGCGCGCAGCATCAGGCCGTTGCGGCCCGGCCCCCACGGGAGGCTCGCCTGCAGGCGCTTCAGCACCGTGGCGCTCCGGTGCCGTGCGGGCGCGCTACCCTGACCGCGTGAAGCGCAGATGGACGGTCGTGATTCCCGCCCGCAACGAGCAGGAGGTGCTGCCCGCCCTGCTGGCGGCCCTTCAGCGGCAGACGTTCCCGCCCGACGAGGTGATCGTGGTGGACAACGGCAGCACCGACGGCACGGCCGACGTGGCCGCCCGTCACGGGGCGCGCGTGCTGCACTGCGCGCGGCCCGGCGTGGCGTTCGCGCGGCAGGCGGGGCTGGAGGCCGCGCATGGCGAGTGGGTCGCGACGACCGACGCGGACTCCGAACCGGACGCGGCGTGGCTGGCGACGCTGGACGCGGCGGTGCGGCCCGGCACGGTGGCGCTGTACGGCCCGATGCAGTTCCTGCCGTTGCCGGGGCGCGTCAGCGTGCGCGCCGCCCGCCTGAGCGGCGTGGGGTACCGGGCGTTCCTGCGGGTGATGTCGCTGCTGGGGCAGCCGAACTGCGGCGGGGCGAACATGGCGTTCACGCGGGAGGCCGCGCTGCTCGCGGGCGGGTACCCGGCCGTCGAGGCGCGCGAGGACATCCTGCTGGGGCTGGCGTTGAAGCGGCTGGGACGGGTGGAGTACGTGGCGGGTGCGTGGGTTCACACGTCGGCCCGTCGCCTGAGTCGCGGCTGGGCGGCGTTCCTGTGGCAGCACATCAGAAACCTCGCAGGCCGTACTTCCGGGTATTTCGACCGTTCGCCTTAGCGTACGTGCCGTCCGGCACCAGCAGCCCGCCGTAATCCGCGCCGGCCGAACGCCAGCCCTGCTGCGACAGCGACTGCAGGTAGATGTCGAGCATCTGCTCGGCCATCTTGCTGGAGCTGAAGCGCCGCGCGAACTGCCGCGCGCCCGCCGACATGGTCGCCAGGGCCGCCGGGTCCGCGAGCAGCGCAGACGTGTGCGCCGCGAGGGCCGCCCAGTCGCCGCTCGCGACGAGCTGCCCGCTGACGCCCGGCTCCACGCCGCCCAGCGTGCCCTCGGCGCCCACCGCGACGACCGGCACGCCCATCGTCTGCGCCTCGGCCAGCACCAGCCCCTGCGTTTCCGTGTCGGACCCGAACAGGAACAGTTCCGCCTGCCGGTAGTACGCGCCGATCGTCGCGAGCGGCACCGGCCCGTAGAACGTGACGTGCTCCGCCAGCCCCAGGCCGCGCGCCTGCTCGCGCAGGTACTCCAGCTGCGGCCCCTCACCGATCAGGACGAGGTGCGCGTCGTGCTGCTCCCGCACCCGCGCGAGCGCCTGGAACACCAGCTCGTGCCGCTTCTCGAAACCGAGCCGCCCGATGCTCAGCAGGCGCCGCTTCCCGGCCGGCCAGGGCGACGCCACGTCCGGCGCGTCCTGCAGCAGCGACTCGTCGATGCCGGTCGGCAGGACCACGCTCGGGCGGTAGATGCCGTAACTGGGCAGCATGTCGCGGCTCGCCTCGGTGGGCGCCACCACCAGGTCCGCCTTCTCGTAGAAGCGCCGCACGATGCGCGTCAGCACGCCCGCGTGCCGCTCCAGCGTGCTCATGCCGGGAATGTAGTGCGCGTAATGCTCCAGGTGCGTGTGGAAGGTCGAGATGTGCGGGATGTCCCAGCGTTTCGCGAGCCGCGCGCCCCAGAATCCGATCGCGCCGGGCGTGTGCGTGTGCACCAGATCGAACTGCCCGGACAGGCGGCGCCGCGTCGGGAAGGCGAGGCGCTGGCGCGGCAGGGCGGGATTCACCATGCTCGGCAGCCGGACCACGCCGTGCAGCGTCTCCGGGTCGAGGTAATCCGGGAATCTCGGCGCGACGATCACCGCACGGTGCCCGCGTCGGCGCAGCTCGCGCTGAAGCAGCAGCACGCTGGTGGACACGCCGTTCGGGTCCGGCAGGAACACGTCCGTCAGCAGGCCGATCCGGAGGCTTCTCATGCTGCACTTCCCATGGCGGTCCTCCTGGAGGCGCGGCCCTGCAGGGCCGGCCGGGCCGGGGCACTTCCGGCCGGGCCACGGTCCTCCCACACTGGGACCGGCAGAACATCAAGTCGGCGCGACATCAACACAGGCCCCCAGAATACAGGTTCCGGCACCGGACCTGCACGCGCAGGCGTTCCCGGCCCGTCCCGGCGGGCAGGCGCGGCCCCGCCTGCAGCGGCAGGCCGACCACGGGAAGGAACGTCAGGCGGGTCATGATGGGGGGTGGGGACGGACAGTGCATCGCTCCTGGCCCAGTCTCGCAGGCCAACATGAGAAGTCTCACCCCGCGCGGGCCGGGGCGTGCCGCTCTATACTCCGGCTGTTTTGTCAGCGTCCCGCCATCCCCTGCGCGTCCTCACCCTGCCGCTGCTGGGCGTGGGCACGTGGCTCGCGTGGCAGCTCGCCGTGACCGCGCAGAGCCGCGCGCACTTCGGCGTGCTCCGCGAGGGACAGGGCGGGCAGGTGAAGATCGGGCTGGGCGTCACCCTGCCCGCCGCGCCCGCCGCCCGCGAGGCGCTGCTCGCGGCACTGGACGGCACGCCCGTCACGCTGTTCGTGCACACCCGCGACCTGAGCGCCCTGCAGGCCCACCCCCGGCCCGGCACCCCGCACGAACTGGCGCTCGGCGCGCCCGCCCGGCATGACCTGCCACGCGCCCGGCACGCCCTCCAGCAGCGCTCACCGGACCGGCCCGTCACGCTGCTGCGGCCGGACACCTACACGCCCACCACCGCCCGCCGCGCCCGCCACGCCCAGCTCCGGCCCGTATGGCGCGGCCCGACCGGCACGCCAGACGACCTGCTCGCCGCGGCCGAACCGGGCGGCCTCCTGAACCTCGACGGCCTCATGCCCGACCAGGTCCGCGCCCTGACCACCGAACTGCGCGCCCGCGGGTACCAGCCCTCCCCCATCAGCGACCTGAACGCCCTGCGCAGCGAAACGCCGCGCGGCCTGCTGCAACGCCTGTACCGCCGCACCTTCGACGCGCACTTCGACCGGCAGCACCACACCCTCCCCCTCACGCAACGCCCCCGCGCGCTCTTCCGAGTCAGCGCCAGACCCTACGACGGCCCCGCCATCCAGCGGCCCGAAGCGCCCGCCATCCCGCCCGGCACGCCCGCCGCCGAACTGCACATCTACAGCAAACGCCTCGTCGCGATCGCCGAACTGAGCGCCCTGACCGGCCTGCGCGCCGTGCAGACCTCCCTGCACGACGTCGCACACACCCTCGAAACGCACCCCGACTACCGGGACGCGCAACTCGTGTACGCCCTCACCATCTTCGCAGGCGTGCTCGGCCCGCTCGGCTTCCGCAGCCAGCCGCTCCCCGACCGCCGCCAGGCCCGCGTGATGGCCGTGTTCTTCAACCTGCTCCGCATCCTGTACGGCGCCAAGAACGCCGGCGAACACGTCCGCGAACCCGAAATCATCTGGATGACCCGCAGCGACCTCCTGAACCGCTACGGCAGCGCCCGCACCCGCCGCCGCTGAACACCCGAGCTTGCCAGCACCCCCCACTTCGCCTATACTGGACCGGCGTGTGACGGCTGCACTGCAAGGCGAGGCGTAGCGCAGTTTGGTAGCGCACTTGGTTTGGGACCAAGGGGTCGCTGGTTCGAATCCAGTCGCCTCGACCACAACAACCCACCCGGACGCACCCGCGCCCCGGACACAACCCGCGAGATTGGTGTAGTGGTAGCACAGCAGCCTTCCAAGCTTCTGGCCTCGGTTCGAATCCGTGATCTCGCTCCAGCAGCGGCCTCCACCCGGAGGCCCGCTCCATTTTCACCCCCGCCCCCACCTGCTAGCATGCTCACGGCCACCCGGCCCACCCCGCACCCTTAGCTCAGCTGGATAGAGCAACCGCCTTCTAAGCGGTCGGTCGCAGGTTCGAATCCTGCAGGGTGCACCACCTTCCACCCCGTCCCTGGCGGGGTGTTTCTGTCGGGTGGGGGGGTGCGGGCGGCGCGGGTGAACGCTCACCGGAGTTCGCTAGACTGGGGGGCGTGAAACCTGCCGCTGTCACTGCCCTCATGGCCGTCCTGACCCTCTCTCTGGTGGCATGCAAGAAGGATGCCGTTGCCGCCGACACCTCCAAGCCCGCCGATGCGGCGGCCACGCCCGCGAAGCCCGCAGCGGCGACCGTGAGCACGCCGGGCGCGATTCCGGCCGGGTTCACGCTGGTGCCGTTCGTGAGTGCGCAGCCGGTGCACAAGTTCACGTCGGAGCCCGCGCGGACCCTGAAGGACGGCGTGGATTACTACGCGCTGATCGATACGAGCAAGGGGCAGATCCTGACGGACCTGTACGAGGGCAAGACGCCCGTCACGGTGAACAATTTCGTGACGCTGGCCCGCAACCACTACTACGACGGGATTCTGTTCCACCGGGTGCTGGACGGGTTCATGGGGCAGACGGGCGACCCGAACACGCTGGACGCCGCAAAGAAGGAGACGTGGGGGCAGGGCGGGCCGGGGTACAGCTTCCCGGACGAGATCCGGCAGAGCCTGAAGTTCGACGCGCCGGGTGAGCTGGCCATGGCGAACAGCGGGCCGAACACGAACGGGTCGCAGTTCTTCATCACGTTCGCGCCTGCGGATTTCCTGGACGGGAAGTACAACCTGTTCGGGAAGGTCGTGAAGGGTGAAGACGTGCTGGCGAAGCTGACGCGGACCGCGAACCCGGATCAGAGCACGGGGCAGGAGGTGCCGATCGAGGGGGCGACGCCCGACAAGATCCTGAGCGTGCGGATCCTGAGCAAGAACGGCAGCTGAGGAAGGCGGTGAGTACGGGGGCGGGCCTGGAGTGTGTCCCAGGCCCGCCCCGCCGCGTGTGGTTGGTGTGGCGTCCGGCTCAGACGGCGTCGAAGAGGACGGTGACGTTGAGCGCCTGCGCGGCCTGCCGGGCGGCCTGCACGGCGTCGCGCGCCTCGCCTTCCAGGGCGCGGAGGGGTTTCGTCCAGATGGCCTGCGCGACGGCGGACGCGCGGCGCAGGAGCAGCACCTCGTCCTGCTGCGCGAGGCTGACCGCGCCGAGCAGCGCCTGTGCGCTCGGGGGGAGCGGCGCGGCCGGGTCGAGCGGCAGGTCGAGGCGCACGCGTTCCCCGGCGCGCCGCAGGTGGATGGTCGCCTCGGCCCGCCAGTGCGCCTGCGTGATGACGGCTTCCGCGCTGATCTGCACGGTTCCTTCCGGTGGGAGGGGCGTGCCGGGCGGGGCGCGGCGCGCTTCGTTGGCGAGGTCGTGCGCGGCGCGCATGTGCCTGCGGTCGCGCCGTTCGCGCACGAGGTGCAGGGCCGTGCCGCGCGCCTGCGCTTCCTGCCGGATGCGGGCCGCGAGGTTGTCCTGCGGGGCGCTGAGGCTCCCGAGGCGGATGCTGCGCAGGGTGCTGGTGTTGTCGGAGTGCACGGTGAGCGGCTCGCCGGGCGGCGCGTGCCTCAGCGCTTCGAGCACGGCGCGCAGTTCGGCGGCGTTGTTGTCCTCGGCGCCGCTGGGGCCGGGCGTGCTGCCGGGGTCGATGCGGCCCTGCAGGCGCCGTGGCGGGTGGCCGGGCTGCAGGAACACCATGCCCCAGCCCGCGCCGAGCGGCAGGGGGTCCGGGCCGTTCGCGTCCTGCGGGGCGCTGTAACTGCCGTCCACGTACGCGTGGTTCATGTGCAGCAGCATAGGTCAGCGGGCCGCGCGGGACATGGGCACAATCACCTATCCTTCTATACTGACCTCATGGATGTTCTTTCCCTTTACCAGCAGGCGGGCGCGTATCACGAGGGGCACTTTCTGCTCGCGTCGGGCCGTCACTCGCCGAAGTTCCTGCAGTCCACGACGCTGCTGCAGCATCCGGCCGCCATGCAGCAGATCGGGGCGGCGCTCGCTCAGAAGGTGCTGGAGGCGGGCCTGCGTCCGGATTTCGTGATCGGGCCCGCGATGGGCGGCGTGGTGCTGGCGTACGAGGTGGCGCGGAACCTGGTGGGGACGCTGCCGGACGTGCGCGCGATCTTCGCGGAGAAGGACGGGCAGGGCGGCATGAAGATCCGTGAGGCGTTCACGGTGCGCGAGGGGCAGTCGTTCGTGGCGGTGGAGGACGTCCTCACGACAGGCGGCAGCGTTCTGAAGGCCGTGCGGGCCACCGAGCGGTACGGTGCGGCGTGCCTGGGCGTCGCGGTGATCATCGACCGGCGCGAGGTGCCGGGGCCGCTCTCGGGGTACCCGCTGCTGAGCCTGAAGGAACTGTACTTCGAGACGTTCGCGCCGGACGAGGTGCCCGCGTGGCTGGCCGAGCGGGAACTGCAGGAGATCTGATCCGGTGTTGAGCTGAACTTCTGGAGTTCAGCCGAGCGAAGCGAGTGCCAACAAGTACGGTGTTGAGGAGATGGAAGCGGGCAGGCGTCCTGCAGGGCGTCCGTTCTGCCCAAGAAGCGGGCAAGCGTCCTCATGGGCGCTGTTCTGCCCAAGAAAGGATGTCGGTGCTGTTTCCGTCATCCCTGGAATCGGATCAACACCGTATGAGCCGGGTTCCGGTCGTCCCACCTGAACAGACGCGCGCCCCGGAGACAGGTTCCGGGGCGCGCGTCTGCTGGGGGCGTTCAGCGGGGCAGGGTGGGCTGGCGACGGCGCGTCGTCATGCCGAGGCCCGCGCCGGCGAGCAGGCCGCCGAGGGCAGCGATGCCTGCCGTCCAGACGACGTTGTACACGGGGTTGAAGAAGTTCGTGCTGCGGTTGGCGGAGGCCACGGCGTGCAGCTGGTTGATGTCGATCACGGTCTTCGCCAGGAACACGGCGGCCACCACGATCAGGATCAGGCCGAGGAGCGCCACGATACGGGCAAGGATGGACATGCGGTCATGATACCCGAGTGGCCGGGCCTGCACGGGTCACGGCCCGCGCCCGGTCAGGGGGTGCGGTGTGGGGGGCGCAAAAGTTGCAGGCCGGACGCTGTTCGCGGTCCGGCCTGCAGGGTGGGGGTACGGCTCAGTCGCTGGCGACTTCCAGGACCTGGCGCCCGTCGTAGTAGCCGCAGCTGCCACAGACGTGGTGCTGGAGCTTCTTGGCGTGGCAGTGGGGGCACTCGACCAGGTTGGGGGCGGTGAGGGCGTGGTGGCTGCGGCGCATGTCGCGCTTGCTCTTGCTGGTCTTCTTCTTGGGGACGGGGTGCTTGGACATGTGGGTTCTCCTGTGCGCTCCAGCATGGTCCGGCTGAGTCCTGAAGAGGGTTCGGCTGGCCCTGCGGGCGTCTACGCTCTACTCCGGCTGGAGCCTGAAGCGAGGCAACAGGGGGAATGATAGCACACCTGCCGCGCAGGCGCGTGGGGGGAGGGCGGATGGTCGGGTCAGCGGCGGCCGCCGCGCCCACCGCCGGGCGGGCCTTTCTTGACGCCGGCGTAGCGGTTGCGTTCCTTGCGGCGCACGGCGCTCGCGCTGGGTTTCTGCTGGCCGCCGAGCAGGCCCTGGCCCTGGCGGGACGCGCCGGGCGTGTCGAGGATCAGGATGCGCGCGAAGGGGATGTACAGCAGGAACACCACGACGGCGCTGCCCCAGAAGCTCGCCACGAAGGGCCGCAGGGGGGTCGCGCCGAGCAGGGTCTGCACGAGCGTCACGACGAGCAGGAACAGCAGGAAGCGCGCCGCGATCCGCGCGATCTTGCGGGGCGGGTAGCCGGGCGTGGGGTCGGGCGTGGTCAGCCAGCGCCAGACGTTCACGCGTCGCTCCCGGTGTCCTCGTCGCTGCCCGGCTGGGCGTCGCGGGCGCGGGCGGCGGGGGTGGGGGCGGTCAGGCGGCGCTGCAGGTCATCCAGGGCCGTCCAGTGGTCCTGTCCGGGTTCGATGCCCTGCACGGCGGCGGGTTTGCGGGCCTTGCGGGCCATGCGGCTGAGGGCCTGCTGCCACGCCACGTCCCGTTCGGGGTGCACGTACAGCAGGCCCGCGACGGCGCTCTTGCCTTCCAGCAGGCCCTGGGTGCCGTTCAGCCAGCGTTGTCCGGCGGGCGCGTCACCGAAGCGCTCGGCGCGTTCCGTGACCTGCGAGGCGGGCAGGTCCGTGCCGAACACGCCGTTCAGTTCGAGCGCGTCGAGCCGTTCGCGCAGCGGGCCGCTCAGGAAGGGGTCGGCGAGCAGCGCGGGCGGCCCGAGGACCGCGACGGTGGGGCGCGACGCGACGTTCAGGCGCGGCATCGCTTCCTTGAGCGGCGCGCTCAGGGGGCGCACGCGGTCCAGCGCGAGGCGTACGAGGCCGGGGTTGTGCGTGAGCCGCTGCCCGAGTTCCGCGGCGCTCGCCAGGGCGGCCGCCCCGTCGTCCGGGATGAGCTGCAGGGCCGGAAGGCCGCTGATGCGGCGCGGCAGCAGTTCGTCGAGCGCCTCGCCCCAAGCGTCCTGCGCGACCGGCAGGGGGCGCGGCAGCAGGATCAGGTCGCTGCGCTGCAGTTCCAGCACGCGGCCCAGCAGGTACTGGATGTGGGCCGCCTCGGTCGGCAGGCTCTCGCGGCCCAGGGCATAAAGTTCTTGCGGCGGCAGGGTGGGCAACGCCACCTCTACCCCCAGTTCGCGCAGAAACGCCTCCCAGAACTGCAGGGGGCGCGCGCCGGACATTCCAATCAGGCCAACCTTCACCCGGACAGTCTACAGGTCCGGAGCGGGAGAAATGAGACCCCTCCCGGCGGGGCGCGTCCGGTCGGTCCCGCACCCGGAGTCCGCGTCACCGGTCCGGGGCTCGCGGCCGGGCGGTGGCGGCGCGTGCCGCCCGGCTGTCCGCCTGGCGTTCGGGTCCAGCGGCGCTCAGTCTTCGCGGGTCGGGGCGCTGTAGTCGCCGCTCTTGCCGCCGCTCTTGGCGAGGAGGCGCACGTCCGTGATCTCGATGGCCTTGCTGGCGGCCTTCAGCATGTCGTACACGTTGAGGGCGGCGACCGTCACGGCCGTCAGCGCTTCCATCTCCACGCCGGTCGGTCCGGCGGTGCGGACGGTGGCGCGCACGCGCACGCCGCGCGGCATCAGGTCCACCTCCAGGTCCACGCCGCTGATGGGGAGCGGGTGGCACAGCAGCACGAGGTCGCTCGTGCGTTTGGCGCCCAGGATGCCGGACAGGCGCGCCACGGTGAGCGGGTCGCCCTTGGCGTTCCGGCCGCCTTCCAGGGCGGCGCGCGCCTCGGGCGGGAGCAGCACCCAGCCTTCGGCGGTCGCGGCGCGCATGGTGGGGGTCTTGGCGCTCACGTCCACCATGCGCGGCTGCCCGTCCTGAAAGTGCGTGAGGGTGGGGGTGTCCGGCACGGCTCAGTCTTCCGGGAGGTTCAGGCCGCCCAGGGCCGCGAAGGGATTCTGCCGGGCGTGCTGGCTGCCCTCCTGCACGCCGAGGTGCAGCGAGGTCTCGTCCTCGATGGGCACGGCGGCGCTGTGCTCGCAGGGGCCGTCGTTCAGGTCGTGGCCGCACACCTGGCACAGGCCCTTGCAGTTCGGGTCGTGCAGCACGCTGAGGGGCGAGCTGAGCAGCGTGACTTCCGCGAGGTAGTGCGAGAGGTTCAGGTCGGGGTTCCCGAACACCAGCAGTTCCTCGCCGGTGTCGGCCTCCTCCAGGAAGGATTCCGGGACGGCCGGGCGGTACTGCATGAGGGTGCCGAGCTTCAGTTCCAGCGGGACCGTGACGGGCCGCAGGCAGCGGGAGCATTCCTGTTCCAGCACGGGTTCGAAGTACCCCTGGAGCCAGAATTCGTTGCCTTCGAGGCTGTTGACGTCGATCTCGTAGGGGGCGGGTTCCGCGAAACGCAGGACTTGCGGGCGGCCGGCCTGTTCGTAGTGCAGTTCGGTCACCTCGCCGCTGGTGCTGACATCGCCGGGCGCGCGCAGCAGGCTGCCGAGGTGAATGCGTGGGGCATCGTCGTTCATGCGTCCATGATAGGGCGCTGACACCGCCCGCACCGGCCGGAGGTCACCATACCGGCCCGGTATGCACCGCAGGTGTGAATATTCACGGCATTATGCACGCGGCTGACCGGCCCCTGACGTGCCGCCCAGCCGCCGCACCGGCCCGCCGCGCCCTGCCGTGCAACTTGATGAGCGGCTGAGGCATACCCCGCCTCACGCACTACGCTGGACACCATGGACATCTCTATTCTGGGCATCCCGATGGATCTCGGCGCAGGCCGCCGCGGCGTGGACATGGGCCCCGGCGCGCTCCGCAACGCCCGCCTCAACGCCACGCTGCGCGGCCTCGGGCACCACGTCACCGACCTCGGCGACGTGCCCGTCACCATTCCCGAAACCATCGACAAGCTCGAACAGGGCGGCCTGATCTTCCGGGACAGCATCCTCGACGCCTGCCGCGAAGCGTACCGGCGCCTCAGCGCCCTGAGTCCCGACACCTTCCCCATCAGCATCGGCGGGGACCACAGCGTCAGCATGGGCACCGTCGCGGGCGCCTCGCAGGGCCAGCGCACCGGCCTGATCTGGGTGGACGCGCACACCGACTACAACACGCCCGGCAGCAGCCCCTCCGGCAACATTCACGGCATGCCCGTCGCGCACCTCACGGGCCTCGGCGACCCTGACCTCAGCCGCATCGGCGGCCAGGACTGGCGCGTGCGGCCCGAAGACATCGTGATGATCGGCATCCGCAGCGTCGACGCGGCCGAACGCGACCTCGTGAAGGAAGCGGGCATCAAGGTGTACACCATGAAGGACGTGGACACGCTCGGCATCTCCCGCATCACCGAGGAGGCCATGGAGCGCCTGAGCGGCGTGCAGCGCCTGCACGTCTCCTTCGACGCGGACGCCCTCGACCCCTCCCTCTGCCCCGGCGTGGGCACCCCCGTGCTGGGCGGCCTCAGTTACCGCGAAGGCCACCTGCTCATGGAACTGCTCGCCGAGTCGCGCCGCGTGACCAGCATGGACATCGTGGAGGTCAACCCCACCCTCGACACGCGCAACACCACCGCCGACGTCATGGTCGGCATGGCCGCCAGCCTGCTCGGCCAGCAGATCATGTGAACGGCAGAGGGGGCGGCCGCGTGCGTGGCTGCCCCCTCCCCTGTCCGGCCGGACGCCGGACCTCCCGTCATTTCGCCATGAGCATCAGGGACACGTCTTCCAGCGGCGCGCCGTTGTCGAGGAACTGCAGGTGAGCGGTCCCGCTCCGCGCGCCCGGCGCGGCAGTGATGCGGTACGTGACGCGCACGCGGTCGTAGTACGACACGTTGATGCTGGCGCTCTTCTCGGTGGTCCTGACGATGTCCTTGGCGAGTTCCGCGCGGGCGAGTTCCACGGTCCAGCCGTTCGGGGCGTCCTTGACGTTCATCTTCAGCCAGGGCGCGTCGATGCTGCTGGAGCTGACGTCGCCGGTCACGTTGCGCTTGTCGAAATCGATCGTGAGCGCGTCGAACCGCTCGTCACTCACCCCGACGTAGCTCTGCGGGTAGGTGTACCGCACGTACGTGGTCTTGCCCACGGCAACTTCCGCCGGTGAGAAGGCCGAGGTGGCGAGCAGGGGCGCGTAGGTGTCCGCACCGCGCACGGTGGGCGCGCAGGCGGCGAGGGTGAGGCCGAGGGTCAGGAGCAGGGGCAGGTGAAGGTGCTTCATGTCGCTCTCAGGCATAGCACATCCTGGCGGATCGCCGGGCCTCATCTGTCGTGCTTCAGGGAGCAGCAGAAAACCCCGTCCGGGGACGGGGCTTCTGGGGCGGACCGTGGTGTTCAGTCCAGGATGCGTTTCAGGTGCAGGTAGATTTCGTACCAGTCACCTTTGTCGCGGGGGCGTTTGCCTCGCAGTTCGATGCGCGAGAGGGTCCGGACCCAGTCCGGCGTGATCTGCGCGCCGAGGACGGGGTCTGCGACGAGGTCCGACAGGCCTTTGGGCATGGCGCCTTCGCTGTTCTGGCCGTAGAATTCCACGCCTTCGAGCAGGTCGTGCACCGAGATGCTGTAGGCACCGGCCAGGGTCTGGAGGGTGTCCAGGCTGGGGTTGGTGCGTCCGCGCTCCAGGTCGGAGAGGTACGGGACGCTGATCCCGGCCGTCTCGGCGATGTCTTTGAGCCGCAGACCCCGTTCACTGCGCAGTTCGCGCAACCGTTCGTGTAATTTCATCTCCACCTCCTGTTCTGTGAATTACAAGACAAGTCCCAGCGCCAGATGACTCCGGTCCGTGGCGTTGCGGCCCGGGGGGTCGGCTTGTCTGGTGGCAGAATCCCGGTCATGTGTTCGGAGTGTAGCACCCGCTTCCGCTCTGGTCAATACAGAATACAGGTCTCCACTTCTTGATTTTCAGGAAGATCTACGCTATCTTCGTAATCAAGAGAGCATTTTAGACAGATTCCTTGTTCTGGAGGCAGGTATGCGCGTACTCGAAACGATCATGGGCACCATCGCCGAAAGCATCCGCGTGGGGCACGCCCACCCCACCACGGTCCTCAACACCCTGATCGAAGCAGAGAACGCCGGCGGACTCGGCACCGTCCGCCGGATCGAACGGCAGCTGAGCATGAGCGCCCCCGCCCTCGCCGCCCGCGCCCACCCGCACAGCGGCCTCGCGCAGGCCTGGCTGAACGCCACGCGCGCCTACCTGATCGCGCAGGCCGAACTGAAACGCGTCGCCTGACCTGAACGCAGAAGCGGCCCGGACCCCGAGGTGAGGTCCGGGCCGCTCGCGTGTGCCGTTTCAGTTCAGGCCGTAGATCTCGCCGTACTTGCCTTCCAGGTACGCCACGTACGCGTCGGCGCTCAGGGGCTTCCCGGTCGCGGCGAGCGTGATCTCGGCGGGCGTGCGGCTGCGGCCGTACTGGTGAACGTGCTGCACCAGCCACTCGCGCAGGCGACCGTACTCGGCGCGGTCCACCTCCTGCGCGATCACGGGGTCCTGACGGGCCGCGTCCAGCAGCTGCACGCTCAGCAGGTTCCCGAGCGTGTACGTCGGGAAGTACCCGATCAGGCCCGCCGACCAGTGGATGTCCTGCAGCACGCCCTGCGCGTCGTCGGGCGGCGTGACGCCCAGGAATTCCTGCATGCGGGCGTTCCAGGCGTCCGGCAGGTCACGCACCTGCAGCGTCCCTTCCAGCAGCGCGAGTTCCAGCTCGAAGCGCAGCATGATGTGGAAGTTGTACGTCACCTCGTCCGCCTCGACGCGGATCAGGTCCGGCTGCACGCGGTTCACGGCGCGGTACAGGCTCAGGGCGTCCTGACCGGCCGCCACGTCCGGCGCCGCCTGCGCGAAGACGCCGAAGTACCGCTCCCAGAAGGGACGGCTGCGGCCCAGCAGGTTCTCGAACATCCGCGACTGGCTCTCGTGCACGCCGAGGCTCGCGCCGCGCGACAGCGGCGTGCGTTCCAGGCGGGCCGCCACGCCGTGCTCGTACATGGCGTGCCCCGTCTCGTGCCACGTCCCGAACAGACTCATCGGGAAGTACCGCTCGTCGAAGCGGGTCGTGACGCGGATGTCGTCGCGGCTGAAGTTCGTCTGGAAGGGGTGCGCGGACTCGTCGAGCCGCGAGAAGCCGGGGTTCAGGCCGAAGGCCTCCTCCGCGATCCTGAGCGCGAAGCGGCGCTGCGCGTCCACCGGGAAGGGCCGCGTCAGGACGCTGTAGTCGGTGGCGTCCCCGGCCGCCACGATGCGGCGCAGCAGCGGCAGCGTGCGGTCGCGCAAATCCGTGAAGGTGGCGCGCACCTGTCCGACCTTCATGCCCGGCTCGTAGTCGTCGAGCAGCGCGTCGTACGGGTGCTCGTCGTAGCCCTGGTGGTCGGCGTAGCGGCGCGCGAGGTCCATCATGCGTTCCAGGTGCGGCGCGAACGTCGCGAAGCTCCCGGTCTGCCGCGCCTCGATCCAGGCGTGGTGCGCCTCGCTGGCCGCGCGGGACTGTTCCTCCACGAACTCGGTCGGGAGGCGCGTCGCCTTGGCATGGTCGCGGCGCGTGACGCGCACGAGGGCCGCGTCCGTCTCGTCCGCAGGGTCGGCCGCCGCGTCCAGCAGCTCGGCGACGCGCGGCGCGGTGAACAGCTCGTGGCTGAGGCCCGCCAGGGTGGACATCTGCAGGCCGCGCACGCGGGCCGCGTCGGGCGGCATCTGCGTCTCCTGATCCCAGGACATCAGGCTCGCGGCAGCATTCAGGTCCGAGACCTGATGCAGCACGCGTTTCAGTTCGGTGAGGTCGCCGGGAGTCGCCTTCGGGTCCGGTGTGGAGGTCATGCCTTCAGCCTAGCGCCTGATACGGATTCCGTCCGGACTGCTCCGGCAACGGGCGTCGGGCGTCACTGCCAGCGTTCGTGCGTCTCGCCCGCCTCGCCGAGCAGCAGCGGGCGCACCTCGCCGATCAGGTAGAGGCTGCCACACACGACGCTCAGGGCGCCGTCCGGCAGCCGGGCGAGCGCCTCGGCGGGCGAGTCGGTCACGATGACGGGCAGGCCGGGCTTCAGGTGCGCGAGCAGGTCGTCCGGCAGGGCCGCACGCGGGCTGAGGGCGGCGCGCGTCAGGATCAGCGACGACATCACGGGCGTCAGGTCGCGCAGCATCTCGCCCGCGTCCTTGTCCTGCGCCGCGCCGAACACCACCGGCACACGCTCCACCCCCAGGCCGCGCAGCGCGTCACGCAGGGCCTTCGTGCCGTCCGGGTTGTGCGCCCCGTCGAGCAGCACCGTCCCGCCCCGCCACGCCACCCGCTCCAGCCGTCCAGGCCACCGCACGCCTGCCGCGCCCGTCACCACGGCCTGCTCGGGCAGGCCGAGGCGCAGGGCTGCCAGGGCCGCCAGGGCCGCGTTGCCTGCACCGTGCGTACCGAGCAGCGGGGTACGCAGGCTCAGCTCTCCCAGCGGGGACCTCAGGTGCACGTCCCAGCCGTCCCAGCCGAGCGGCTCGGCCCGCACCGCGAACTCCCGGTCCAGCGCCCACAGGTCCGCACCCACCGCGTCCAGGATGGGCAGCAGCGCAGCACTCACCCCCGTCACGGCCGGAAGGCCCGCCCGCAGGATGCCGGACTTCTCCGCCGCGATCTCCTCCCGCGTGCCGCCCAGGATGGCCGTGTGGTCCAGGCCGACGTTCGTGACGACGCTCAGGTGCGGCTGCAGCGCGTTCGTGGCGTCCAGTCGTCCGCCCAGCCCCACCTCCATCACGGCCCACGTCACGCCCGCCTCCGCGAACAGCAGGCAGCCGGTGGCCGTCACGATCTCGAAGAAGCTCGCCTGCACCGCCTCCGCGTGCGGCCGGACGCGCGCCAGGGCCGCCTCCACCGTGGCGCCGTCCAGTTCCCGTCCGTCCACCACGAACCGTTCCGAGAAGCGCGTCAGGTGCGGACTGGTGAACAGGCCCGCACGCACACCGCCCGCCCGGAACATGCCCGCCAGTGAGGCGGACGCGCTGCCCTTCCCGTTCGTGCCGCCGACCAGCACCGTCCGGAATGCGATCTGCGGGTCACCCAGACGCCTCAGCAGATCGCGCACGCGCTCCAGGCCAGGATGAACCCCGAAGCGCTGACGGGCGAACAGCCACGCCAGCACGTCGGGGTTCACGCCCTCAGGCCGCTCAGCGGGCGAAATACGCTTCCAGCGTCGGCACGATCTGCTTCTTGCGGCTGATCCGGTCGCCCAGGTCCGCCACGTGGTCCACCGTCACCGCCGCGAACGCCTCGCCCAGCACGGCCGCCTCGCTCTCGCCCGTCACGATCGTCCGGTTCGTCTCGTTCAGGATGTCCACCACACTCAGCACCAGCCCGTCCAAGCCACTGACGCCCTTCTCGGCCTGCATGGCCGCGAGCAGTTCCGCCTGCCGCCCGAACACGTACGCGGGATTCGTCGTCTCGATCACGCCCACCCCCCACTTCTGCGCCCCGAACGGAAAGACCTTGTAGTCCATCTTCAGCAGCGTGCTGGCGGGGGTGTCGCCCAGGTCACTCTTCGCCGCAAACATCGCGAGTGCGTACGCCGTCACGTCCTGCACGCCCGCCACCTGCGCCAGGAACGCCACCGCTTCACGGTCGGCCGCCGTCGTGGTGGGGCTGCGGAAGTGCAGCGTGTCGGACAGCACGGCACTCAGCATCAGGCGCGCGTCGAGCGGCTCGACCGGCAGGTTCGCCTCCAGGTGCAGGCGCAGCAGGATGGTGGCGGTGCAGCCGACCGGGTCGAAGCGCAGCGTGGCAGGCTGCGTCGTCTCCAGGTCCCCGAGGCGGTGGTGGTCCACCACGTGCGTCACGTTCAGACCCTTCAGGCCCGGCAGGCTCTGCGCGCTCTCGTTGTGGTCCACGAGCGCCACCGCCGATCCCTCCGGCAGCGAGGTCAGCAGTTCGGGCGCGTCCACGCCCGCCTCGCGCAGCACGAAGGCCGTCTCGAAGTTCAGCTCCCCGAGCCGGTAGGGCGTGGCGTCCAGACCCTGGCGGCGCAGCAGGTTGGCGTACACGAGGGCCGCCGTGATGGCGTCGGTGTCGGGGTTCAGGTGTCCAAAAACAGCGGTCATGCCCGGATTGTAGCGCGGCCCGCGCACGGCACTCCTGCCACCGTCCACACAACGAACGACCCCCGCCGAAGCGGGGGTCGTTCCTTCAAGCTTCCGGGTTTAGAAGTTGAAGTTGTAGCTGGCCTTGAAGGCCGAGGCGACCGAGTTGTTCGCCTTGTTGGTGAAGTCGGTGTAGTAGAACATGCCGTAGTTCAGCGCGAGGCCGTTGTAGCCGACCTGAGCGAAGACGCCGCTGGCGCTGCCCGCCGCACCACCGTAGTTCGCACCGGTGTAGGGGTCGCTCGCGCCGCCCAGGGGGCTGCGGTAGAAGCGGTCCGCGGTGGGGCTGAAGGTGGCGGTGCCGCCGCTGGCGCTGCTGACGACCGTTGCGCTGCCCACGCCGAAGCCCTGGTAATAGCCGTAGCCGACGCCGGCGGTCAGGCCAGCGACACCCAGGTCGTTGAGGGTCAGGGCAGCCTGGCCGAAGAGTTCGGTCTTGGTGCCGTTCTGGACCTTGATGCTGCTGCCCGCGTTGGAGATCGCGTTGGCGAAAGCCACCGAGATGCTGGGCTTGCCGATCACGTCGAGCTGGGCGGTGCTGGCCTGCACACCGTACTTGACGGCGGTGTAGGTCTTGGTGGCCGTGCCGTCCGCCGTGGTGGTGGTGGTGCTGCCGTCGTTCTTGTCCACGTTGAAGCTGTGGTAACGGGCGAAGGGGGTGACCGTCAGGCCGCCGAGCGTGGCCTTGTAGCTGCCGTACGCCTGGAAGTCGTTGATCTTGTCGTTGTAGAAGTACGCGTCGGCGACCGTAAAGCTCAGGCCCTTGACGAGCGCGTCGGCGGCAGCGCCGTCGTGGCTGAGGACGCCACCGTAGGTGCTGGAGTACGCGAAGGGAACGAGCGCGATGTCCTGGTAGGCACCGGTGCTGTTGTACGCGAAGTCGCCGTTGATGTGGGTGATGTTGTTGCTGGTGGTCTGGGTGGCGCTGTTGTAGAAGCCCACGAGCTTCAGGCCGAACAGCTTGACGCCGCCGGACACGCCGTACGCGGTGTTGTAGGAAGCGGCGGTGCCAGCGTAGTCGCTGAAGCGGTCGCCGAAGGCGGCCACGGTCACGGGGCCGAGGTCGGTCGCGAGGCCAGCACCGTAGCCGACCTGATCAGCACCGTAGGGAGAAGCGTTGCTGTTTCCGGCGATGGCGCCGTAGTAGTCGCTGTCGTTGGAGGACATCCCGGCAACGCCGTTGGCGTAGTTCGCCTGGACAGCGCGGTAGTTCGCGGCGACCTTGGCGACGCCGAAGTCGGCGGAAGCCTGGACGTAGCCGGCCTTGTCGGCCTTGGAGAAGACATCGCTGATGTCGGTGTAGGCGACGTTGTCGAGCGCGCTCACGTCGTAGACACCCTTCAGGTTGATGACGCCGAGCTTGAAGTCCGCGTCCACGCCGACCGCGCTGCGGTTGTTGAGGTTCAGCGCGTAGTTCAGGCCGACGGAGCCGATGCCGAAGGGGTTCACTTCAGCGCGGACGCCGAAGTAGTTGCCCTTGATGACCTGATTGGCCGTGCCGAGGTTGGGGAGGCCGAGGCCAGCGACGGCCGTCAGCTTGGGCGCCAGGGGCAGGCTGGTGGCGTTGACGGTGAGGACCACGCCGTTGCGGTACTGGGTGGGCTCGTAGTCGTTGTCGTTGTTGAAGAGGTAGTCGTTGAACTTGAAGGCGCTGTTCTGGTAGTTGTAGACGACCTTGAAGTCCTGGCCGGCCAGCTTGCCGTTGGCGGTGGCGCTCTGGAACTGGACCAGGCCGCCGGTCGTGCCCACGGTCGTCACGCCGAAGTTGGCGGTCGCGTCGCTGATGACGAGAGCACCGGTCGCGGTGACGATGTTGGAGGCCTTCAGGCCGAAGCTGAAGTCCAGGCCGCTGAAGCTCTGCTTGGTGTCGGTGCAGGCTTCAGCGAAGGCCTGGATGGGGCTGGGGTTGCCGCAGTCCTTGCCGCTGCTGAAGACGCCGTCGGCGAAGGTCTTGCGGGTCAGGCGGTCCACGTCGAACTGGGTGCTGCCGCTGACGAGGCCGATGGCGCCGTACTTGGCGCCCAGGTTGCCGGTGAAGCTGACCTTGGGGGCCGACTCCAGCTTGGTGACGCGGGTGTCGATGCCGGTGACCTTGGTGCTGAGGGCGTTGAAGTCGGTGCGGGTGACGAAGTCGGCCTGGGCGGTCTCGACGGCGCTCACGCGGTCCTGGAGGCCCAGGATGTCGTTGTTGAGGAGCACGGTGAGGTCGTTGAGGGCGGCGATGCTGCTGGCGTTGTCGTCCACGTCGGCGCGGAGGCCGTCGTAGTTCGCCTGCAGGTCGTCGACGCGGGCGTTGACGTCCGCGATCTGCTGGGTCAGGGCGTCGAGCGCGGCGGGGTCGCCGGTCGTGGCGCCGAGGGCGTCCACGCGCGCTTCGAGGCGGCTGAAGTCGTCCTGGCTGACCGAGTTGGACTCGAGGTCGGTGACGCGCACGCCGAGGGCGGCGAGGTCGGCGGCCAGCTCCTGAACGGCGTTCTGGAGGGCGGTCAGGTCGTCAGGGCTGAGGGTGGTGGTGGTGCCGTCGGTGGTGGTGACGGTGCCGGTGGCGACCTGATCCAGGAGGCGCGCGATGATGACGGCGGCCTCGTAGCGGGTCAGGTTCTGGGTGCCACGGAAGGTGCCGTCGGGGTAGCCGAGGATGATGCCCTTGGCCACGATCTTGTCGATGGCGTCCTTGGCCCAGTGGCCGGCGGGCACATCGGTGAGGGTGGGCACCTGCGTCGCCGCGGGAGCCGTCTGGGCCGCTGCGAAGCCGAAGGACAGCGCAGCAGTGAGAACGATCAGAGACTTCTTCATACTTACCCCCAAAAAGGTGTCGTGCGCAGAAAGCGTGTTCGGCTTCAGGATGACGATGGGGCGAGTTTCCGAGTTTCCTCTCCCGGGGACGGTCGCCGTCGGCGCGTTTCCTTGCACAACCTGGTCTCCACCCTCGTTTATGAGAAATAGAGATTCCAGATCAGGGTGATGATACATGGATGAATGGGTAGGGTCAACCAAAAGGAGTCGCGCCTGCTGCGCCCTGAGGGCAGCTGACGCGTTTCTGATGGCTCCTGGCGTGGCTTTTTTCAGATGAGAGTCTTGAACCGGTCTTTAGGCAATGCGGAAAATATCGTCCTGCACGCAGAATGCCTTATGAGTCGCGTGACACGCTGCGCAGGAACCATTGCGGAATGGCGGGCGTCTCACCTGTCTTATGCTTCTCTTTAAAGTACCGCGTGGCCCACTCGGTGGCCCATTCCGTGTACCGGTCCTCGCGGATCGCGGCGGTCGCGCGCTCCACCAGACGGTGCAGGTACCGCAGGTTGTGCAGAGACAGCATGCGGGGAGCGAGCATCTCCTCGGCGCGCAGCAGGTGCGCGAGGTACGCGCGGGTGTAGTGCGTGCAGGCGTAGCAGTCGCATTCGGGATCGATGGGGTCCATGGAGGTCCGCGGCGCGCTGGAGTTCATGTTCAGCCGTCCGTCGTCGGTGAGCGCGTACCCGAAGCGCCCCGTGCGGGTGGGGTACACGCAGTCGAACATGTCCACCCCGAGCGCGATGCCCGCCACGAGGTCTTCCGGGTGCCCGACCCCCATCAGGTAGCGGGGCTTGCCGGTGGGGAGGCGCGCGGCCGTGTAGTCGACCGCGCCGTACATCTCGGCCTTCCCTTCCCCGACCGCCAGACCGCCGATGGCGAAGCCGGGCGTGGCGAAGGGAAGGGTCGCGTCGAGGCTCATCTGGCGCAGGTCGTCGTGAATGCCGCCCTGCACGATCGAGAAGAGCGCCTGGTCGTCCCGCGTCTGCGCGCCACGGCAGCGTTCCAGCCAGCGCACGGTGCGCTCCAGGCTGAGCCGGATGTACTCGCGCTCCGCCGGGTACGGCGGGCACTCGTCGAACGCCATGATGACGTCCGCGCCGAGCGCCTGCTGCACCTCGATGCTGCGTTCCGGAGAAAGGTAGACGGAAGAGCCGTCCAGGTGGCTCTTGAAGGTCACGCCTTCTTCCGTGATGCGGCGCATGTGCCCGAGGCTCATCACCTGAAAGCCGCCCGAGTCCGTCAGGAAGGGGCCGGGGTACGCGGTGAAGCCGGGCAGGCCACCATGCTGCGCGACGAGGTCCGGGCCGGGACGCAGCAGCAGGTGATAGGTGTTGGCGAGCACGATCTGCGAGCCGATGTCGGTGAGTTCCTGCGGGCTGAGGCCCTTGACGGTGCCCTGCGTACCGACCGGCATGAACATCGGGGTCTGCACGGTGCCATGCGGCGTGACGAAGGTGGCCGTCCTGGCCCGGCCACTCTGAGCCTGGATCTGAAACTCGAACATTCGGGTATTCTCTCACGCCTGCCCGTCTGCAGCGGCAATTCAGGGATCTGGCCCGTGCTGCCCTCCGCCAGGGCTGACCAGGTTGCACGACCGCGCGCCCGCACATCCCCAATCAAGGGTCGTGCGGGCGCGCGGTACGGTCTGGGCGGCGTGGTCTGGGCATGAAAAACCCCCCACCGGTGAGGGTGGGGGGTGGAGTGGAGCGGGAGA